>JAAYUY010000045.1 GCA_012517435.1 Sphingobacteriales bacterium
GCAACGGTTTATCGATTACCGTATTTTTAATTTCATCATCCGAATAAATCAGTTCCATGGTACGGTGAAGAACCTTCCCAAAAACAGCTGCATCAATTTCTTCCTGAACCGTCTCTTTTTCCTTGATTTTCAATATATACTGATAGAAAAACTTTAGCTTGCAGTCCAGATAGGTCAGCAAGGCAGAAGGAGAAAAACGGGATTTATTGTTCTCGTCAAGATATGGTTCGAGCTGTTTCAGAATGGCTTCCGACTTGGGATAAATGATTTCTTTCCTCAATGTTTTGGTGATATGAGGCGATACAATAGTCTCGTTCAGTTCAATGTTGAAATCATACAGCAGTTGCAGGATATAACGACTTTTTTCGGCAAAACCGATGGCTTCCTTGTCGTTGCTGTACATAAGCCAGATGTTTTCAGCCCGTTGAAGTAAACGGTAAAAATAATAGGCATAAGCCACATCATCATTTTCAGGGGTATTCAGATAAAAAGCTTTTCTCACCTGATAAGGGATAAAAGATGGCTGGTTGGAAACAGAAGGCCACAATCCCTCGTTCATGGAAATCAAAATCAGGTTTTTGAAATCAAGACAACGTGTTTCAAGGATGCCCATTACCTGAATCCCCGATAATGGCTCACCCGAAAATGCAACTTTCAGAGTAATCAGAATTTCTTTCAAAATTTTTTTCAGCAAAAGATCAGATAAATTTTCTTTTTCTGCATGCTCACTTAAGCGGTTCATGCCCTTGTATATCTGATAAAATATTTCCTTTTCAATCTCTGTAATCTCTTTATTTTCAAGATAATAGACTAAAAAATCCTGAAGTTTCCCGATCAGGTTTTTTGCAGAAGCAAGCGCATTGGTTAGAAAGGACAAAAAGGTACATTCGACCTTGATAGAACTCAGATCCTGAAAGGCCAGCTTACTTTCATTCAACACTGACAGCTGCCGGTTAATGTTTTCAGGCTCTGTCATTTTGTTGACCGGATGGTTGAGCAGATTAACCAGATCGGATGTCCGCACTTTCTGACACCCTGAATATCTGATCATAAAATCAGCGAGAAGGAGAACAATATCGGCAGGATAGCTGCTGATAACGGGATAACCCATAGTAATATTCACATGATCCATGCTTTCCGGTACAGTATGGAGCAGCGGGATCAGGAGTTTTTCATCTGCAAGTACAATAGCTGTATCAGGCTTTCCTGGACTATTTTCTTCATTATCACCAATAACTCTCAGGATTTGAGCTGCCATATCCACCTGCGTACTGGTCAGGTCGAAACCGAACATACGGAAACTTTTACCCGTCAAAGGACTTCTATCGTGCACAAAATCAGGAGGTTCTGGAAACTCACTCATGTTTCTGCGAATGGCCTGATAAGGAGAAAACTCTTTTCTTTCAAGGAAATAATTATCCGCATCCCATAAAAAAACAGCCTTCCCTTCCGTTTTCAGATAATTGAATATTGTCGTTTCAGCCTTGTTTAGCAGGTGAAAACCGGCAAAAACAATCATATCTTCCTGCGGCATCCATTCCTTATTTATACATTTTCCGGCAAGTATCCTGTAAATAAATCCGGAATATGCTGCTTTTTCTTTCAACTGCTTCTTTTTCAGCTCTTCATAAATATCGGGAAGCATTTGCCACATCCTGAGAAACCTGGCTTTTTCATTAGTATGAGACTCTATGTTGATATTTGTCCAGAATGTTTTCAGGATTTCAATTTGTTCCGGACTCAGGTAGTCAAACAGGGTGTCAATGTCTTTCAAATCCTCAATCAGACGAAAAACATCGGCAGGTTCAGCCAGGTTTTTATCAATTTCGGAAAAATCATTAAGCATAATGTTTCCCCATGGATAAAAGCTGTCGATACTTTCGGGATTCTGGCCGTTTTGGACCAGAATGGCCGAATAAACTTTATATAATGTAAAAACCTGTGAAATGGGGTCAGCTTTCAGGAAAGCAGTATTTTGAAGGATAAAACTTTCAATATCAGTTATTTCCGGACTCCAGACAGGTTTGGAAATCTGATTGATCAGGTAATTTCGGAAAAATACCCCCGACCTTTTGTTGGGAAAAACGACAGATATATTATTCAGGTTTTCGCCAAAATTTTTCAGCAGCCAAGAGGCTGTTTGCTCAAGAAAATACATATTGCTCCCTTTATTCAGGGGGTAAAATTATTATTTTAACCGAAATTCTGAAAACTATTTATTTTTGAGGATATCCCTGATTTCAGTCAGTAAGAGCTCTTCTTTGCCCGGAGCAGGTGGAGCAGCAGGTTCTGCAGCTTTTTGTTCTTCTTTTTGCCTAAGTTTGTTCATTGCCTTGATTAATAAAAATATGGCAAAAGCAATGATCAGAAAATCAACAGTGGTCTGAATGAAATTTCCGTAATTCAGGGTTACGGCATCTTTGACTATGGCTCCGGCTTCATCCAATTGTGCCTGCTTTAACACAATTTTAAACCCTGTAAAATCCATCCCACCAATCAGCATACCCAAAGGTGGCATCAATACATCATTGACAAAACTGGAGACAATTTTTCCAAAGGCAGCACCAATAATGATACCGACTGCCATATCGACCACATTGCCTCTCGAAATAAAGCTTCGGAATTCTTTTGCAAAACTCATATCACTTTTTTTAAGGGGTTGAGAAAATCAATTTCGCTACAAAAATACAAAAAGGATTTTTTTCAGGGAATTATTTTTAATATTGAAGTGGTTATAAAAGTCGAAATGAAACTGAAAATCATATTGGTTAGGCCATCTGTTGCAGAAAATATCGGTGCGGTGGCAAGGATATTGAAAAACATGGGTCTGGAGGAACTCAGGCTGGTCAGTCCCCTATGCGAATTAAAAGGAAAAGCTGAATGGGTAGCGCATGGTGCCCGCGACATCCTCCAAAATGCCGTTATCTTTTCAAACCTGGGGAATGCGT
This sequence comes from Sphingobacteriales bacterium, assembly GCA_012517435.1. Taxonomy (NCBI): domain Bacteria; kingdom Pseudomonadati; phylum Bacteroidota; class Sphingobacteriia; order Sphingobacteriales; species Sphingobacteriales bacterium. Next base: position 2,949 of record JAAYUY010000045.1, read on the forward strand.
TGTCAGATATTGATTTCTCGGTGGCTACCACTGCAAAAAAGCGAAAAAGAAAAGCCGATAACCATTTACCCGAAAAAGCCATTGAAATAATTTTCAATAAAAAAACGGCTATCAATACAGCTGCCATAGTGTTTGGAAATGAATCCCACGGGCTTAACGATCATGAAATATCCCTGTGTAACATCATATCTACTATCCCCATGCACACTGCTTATCCATCCCTGAACCTATCACATGCAGTGATGATTTTTGCCTATGAATATTTCAAATTTCAGAAAGCACAGCCTTCCGGAAAAGAATGTACAACCGACAAAGGTTTTAAATCATTGATGCTGAAAGCAGAAGAAATATTAAATGAACTTGAAATAAGCAAAAACAAGAACCTTCACAACAGAATCATGGAAAGACTGTCGTTGCTGGATGAAACCGACATTCACCTGATGTTGTCTGTTTTTGACCGGTATTTCAGAACAAAACAACTTAAATAAAAAAGCCCGCGAAATACTTCGCAGGCTTTGAAGTATGGGGGTCAAACCCTGATTATTCGGTTTTGACAATTTTTCTCGTAAAACTCCGGTCTCCGGCATTTATCCTGACCAGATATGTTCCGGCATCCAGCTGTGAAGTATTGATAAAGAGTTCATTGACTCCTGCAGCATAGGTAAATACTGGTTGTGAAATAATTTTCTTTCCCATCAGGTCGAAAACTTCATAGGATACTTTGGTGTTTTCAGGAATAGTAAACCTGACTGTAGCAAAATCTCTGACCGGATTGGGGAAAATGACAATGTCGGTTGCTTTTGCTGATTCATCAATTCCGGCAGCCTGTGCAGGCATATCCACCAGCCTGATGCTGAATGAATTGAGAACATCACGTTTGTCTTTATCGGTATTATAATAGGAAACAAAGGCAATGAGATAAACACTGTCAGCATTCCAGTTAGCCGGAATGGTATAGGTATAATTCTTCGTTTTAACATCACCAGGTTTAGGACTATTGGAAATAACACCTGTGGTTCCCCATACAGGAGAAAGTACTGCCCTGCTGACATGACGATGGTCATATTTAGGCATATACGCATACGAGCCATTATAAATACCTTTCTGATAAAACGGATGTCCGACTGTATTGTAGAAATAGCTGTGCTGATCCCAGTTGGATCCTGTTCCTTCCGAAACATGATCTTCGACCAGAAAAACAGTGATTCTCAAATCACCCGGAAGGGCATAATCCACAAATTCAACCTGAACGGTGGCATTGAGATTTTTGGAGTTTTTGTCAAAAGTCCCAAAAGCCTGAACACGGCAGGGAGCCGGAACATTTAACCTGTCAACTGCACTGCTTTCCCAGATATTTCTGGAAATAGCAATATTACCGGCATCACCGGGGAATCTGTGGCGGTCGATAGCGGCTGTGGGAGCTCCATCGGCAAAGTCGGTGGCATAGGTGCTGTGTTGACTGATGGTCATGGCATCGGTACCAAATCCGGCATGATGACACACCCCGATAACATTGGGATATTTTTCGAGAATGCCGTCAAGAACCAGATGACCTTCAGGGCAGAATCCGCACTGAACGGTCGTAAAC
>JAAYUY010000046.1 GCA_012517435.1 Sphingobacteriales bacterium
ATGAATGCTGCTTTATTAGTTTTTTATCAGCATCATTTAATGTTTTTTTCAGCAATTTTTCAATTAAAGAACGGTCAATTGCTTTGCTTTCGTTTTTCATTGGTATTTCCAACACTAACTGACCTTTTCTTCCTTCGTTCGGACTAAATAATTGTGGTTGGTTGGGTTTGTCAAAGCCAATATATCCTGTTACCTCATAGCCTTTATTTTCGAACCAGGTAGTGAGGTATTCGATCAGGCTTTCCTGGCACATATAATGAACAATTTCCTTTGGTGTATAGAAAGCCCCTTTGTCTTTGTTATCTTCCAAAAGGTTTTCAAAGATATGCCCCAACATTTCGGGATCGACTGCTACTGTCTGGTCGTTGGGATCATCTTCGTAAATGGTAAAGTTGTATTGGTTGAAAAAGTCGAAAAGGTTTCTGAAAAGTTGTGCATTCAGGATAATGTTGCGGTGTTTCTTATTGTCTTCCTCAAATAAACCACCATTCAAATATGGGATGCGGCAGGTATGACCTTTTACCAGTTCAATAATGTCATCTTTTCGTTTGGTATTTAGTGTATCGAAAAACAATCTTGTGAGTATATCGTTGTAAAACAATTCGGGATTTTTGTACTGGTTAAATAAATTAGACAGGAAATTTAAATCACCCTGCCCCCACTTACTTCCGACCGGAACACCCATCCATCCTTTTTTCTGAATGAAATAAAGAAATACAATACGGCCTAATAGTTTTTTATTGAAATCGCGTATAGCTTTTTCGTCCCCATTAAAAATTGCCTGACGAATATTGGGTTTGGAAATCATAAAATTGCAAAACACATCGTATTGCTTTTTGTATTCATCAAAGAACTCTTTGGATAGCTTTTCAACTGAAAATGCATCTTTAATGTCGGAAAGAGCAATGGGATTTTGCTGCAACAAATCAAACCGGTCGGTAGCAGTACGGCAAACTTCTCCGGCACCCATCAGGTAAGTATATCTTTTGGGTTCGGTTTCAGTAACTGTTATTTCACCAAATTCATCACGTTCCCTGATTTCAGAAACAAAAGAAAACCTCCATTTCTGATCCTGAACAAAAACGATCAGGGCGCCATCCACATCATTTTTATACACATTACGAAGCAAAGACCTTAATCCCACCCTGTTCATTTCAATCCATGGTTTTGAGCTCAGATTTACCTGGTAAAATCCAATTACACGATCATCAGTTGTTGTGGAGTGCCCAAGTTCATAAGCATTCAATGCCAAATCATTTGAAGGAAGCAACAACTGAACAGGCTGCTGATGGATTACTTTTACCCTGAAAACATCTTTCATTACCTTGTACCAGTTTTCCGTAATGAAAGGTGATTCAAAAATTTTTCTAAGCTGGTTTTTATCCATTTTCCGGCATTTTATTCGGTATCAATATTTTTTTCAGGAAAAGCAGACCATTCAATCAGTTTGTTCTTTTTCTCAGGTATCTGATGGTTAGAAGCAATGTTGACGAAACCAATCTGTAAGCTCAGAGGTTTCTTCTTTGCCCGCTTCCTTGCTTTAGTTGCTCCTGCGTTTATCATTTCAAAATTCATAAAACCTTTGTTGAACACTACTAATTTTCCCGGCATGAACTCTAATAAAAACTCTAATAAAATCACTAATAAGTTTTCTAATAAAGTCAGAGAAAAAAACACGATCAGAGCTAATCAGTGCAGGTTTCAGATGAATATCGCCTGAAACTCTCATCGAATCACTAATAAAATCTCTATCAGTTCTTCTCATTTAATACCCATTTTGGTTTCGGGTCACTGCCTAAATTAATAATTATTTTTTTTCTGCTAAGCTCAGCTATCAGATTGTTAATCCTGACAACTTTTTGCCTGTCAGAATAAACATCCGGCAACTTATCAAACAATAATTCATTGATATCTTTTCTGGACACTGATTTATGATGACTGATTGCTTTTAAAATCAAATCCACATAATAAGCTTTATCAAAGGCTTTATTTCTGGTATAAGCAGCCTTTTTTCCTGTAACAGAAGCTACTTTGAGAGAAACGAAATAATTCGGTTTTCTTCCTTCAATGAGATTAAGTTTACGAAGCATTGCAGCAGCTTCATCCGTAATAGGTAATTTCTTTTGAACACGGTCTAATAAAATCACAGTTCTGAGGTCAAGGTTTGTATTTTCAATCAAAAGTTTTGAATAATTGATGTCAATTTCCTGACCGAATATCTCTAAAATTACGTTGTCTGAATTGGATTTTGAATAATCAGGTAAGGGGAAATACCTTTTTCTTTGCTCAATGATCATAGAATGAATGCCATAGCCCATTGTATCAATCATTCCCAGATTCACCATCGCTTTGGCAAGCCAGGGATTGCGGTATTTATCGGGAGTTTTATCCCCGAAAAAATACTCGTCAGGAGACCCTGAAAAAAAAGAACCGGCATTTTGAAAAATCACTTTACCTGATTTCTCCGTTACAATGATTCTGGCATTTCTGGAATAATCCTGGTGGGCAATGGCATTGTGCAAGGCTTCCAGAATAACTCTCGCTTCATATTTATTGACCATAACAGATAAAAGCTGGTTGTCGGGAAAAAATTTATACTGATAATTTCTGATTCGTTGATAGACCCTGGTCGTGTTCAAAAGAAAAGGCGGCCCAAAATGTTCATACGCTTTTTCATTGGTATCCAGTTTCCAAGTTATTTCAGCAAATGAAGGTAAAAGGAAATGTGATGATTCGGGTTTGCCCAACAATATTAATGCTGTATTGGTAATTTTGCCATTAATGGTAACCTTTGCTTTATCAAGAAAAGAGGCAGTATCCCAGTTATCAATATCATTACAGAAGGTTTCATTTGCATTTCTGTCTTTGAAATGCTTTCTTGCAACTATTAATGCTTCTTCATCCAGGTCGCGGATAGATGCCTGCTCAACAATTTTCGCACTCCAATCTTCCTGAGAGTTATAAATCTGACGAACATAATCAGGATAATTTCTAAGATCGGTTTTCTGGCTGTTGATTCTAATAAAAGGTTTTTTTTGAAAATTAACCGGTTCAGATTTAGCAGCAGGAATTCTGAAAACAACAATCGGTTTATTATTGAAAAGCAATTCAAATATTTCGAAGCTAATCTTAGGATAGAGCATGGTTCGAAGCCACAATTCAAAATCCTGATTCCCAATTTTGAAATCTTTTGGTTTCAGATTGGTACCCACTATCCTGTGCGTTTTATCTTCCACACCTAAAACGAGGTATCCAAAATCCTTATTATTAATACAGGCACCATTTGATAAAGCGGAAATATACTCTCCTATACCTGAAGGAGTAACACTGGCGCCCCTTTCAGCTACATTAGTTTTAAATTCCAGCCAGGTTTGCTCATCTGGTTCTTTCAGAAGTTGCTCCAATAAATTGATTAACTCAATATCATTCATTGCAGAAGAAAATCATTTAATAAAGGTTTCAGAAATGACAATTTCAGGTTCAATGTTGGCCTGAAGAGTTACCGGAGCAGGTTCATCTGAATCATCTCCCTCCTTAAACACATCATACCTGCCGGCTATTAACAAAATCATTTTTTCAGCCTGAGCAAAAGTAAACTGTTTTTTATCAAAGCCAAGCCTGATTTTCCTTATTTCATTAGGTAAAGGAGTATAAACACCTGCTTCGATAAAATTTTTAAGGCTGTCACAGGCTTGTTTAACCTCGATACGCTGGGTAATTGACTTAACGTCACGCAGAAATTTATTGGCCTGCATAGAAATACCGGATGATTTTTCACTGGAAACTGCTGTCTCAGTGCCCGAACTCAGAAAATCTTTTTCAAATTCGGATAATGCACCCTGAACCTGAATAAAATGACTTTCAGGCAAAGGATATGGTGCTTCTGTTGATTTAGCCTCCAATATTTCTGCTGCTTCGAGGAAAGTCAGTGATGAAACCTTGTTAGTGGTATCAACAGAATAAAATTCCATCTTATAGGGAGACTTGAGGAATACTATTGTGTGCCCTTTCCATTGGGTCTTTTTTGATTCTTTAGCAGACCTGGCAACACGTGCTTTTCTGGGAAGACTCTTAAGCCTTTTAAATTCCTTTGGATTAGAATCTTTAAATTCCCTGATAAACCTAAGGAAATACAAGCGTTTGTCTTCATCACCCGGAACGCCTTGTTTAAATAATTCAAATTGTTCAACTAATTCTTCATGTGTATAAATCTGAGCATCCTCTCCAAACGCAGAATGAAAACCCTGAAGTTTTACCAAAACATTGTTATACAATCGGATTTCCTCGTCACCCTGTTTTGAAGGATAAAAACTATAATTATAGATAACCTCAGCCACGCTTCCAATCCTGTTAACCCTTCCAATACGTTGCATCAATCTGGTTGCATTCCAGGGAGTATCATAATTTACAATAACATTGGCTCTGTGAAGATTTATTCCTTCTGCCAAAATATCAGTTGTGAGAAGTATCCGGTAATCATCTTTTTGTTCCCCTTCAAAGTTGGCATCAAAGTTTTCCCGAATGGTTTCAAAAATTCTGTTTCTGTTCTCAGACGAAACGGACAGTATCGGGCCGTAATTTTTTTCCGATAACTTTTCGTATAAATAGTTTGCTGTATCAATACTTTCAGTAAATATCACCAGTTTGCCTGTGGGATTAATATTTACCCTGAAAAGTTCTTCTTTTAAAAGGAGTAAAAAATTATCAAGCTTGGGATCACTTTCAATTCTTTCCCATTCTTTTTCAAGTTCAGTCAGTAAATGAACATCTTTTTTTAAACCGGCAAGCAAGGCAGGATCGAAATCATCAGGTGAAAACACATTGTTGCGGGGATTCTCGGCATTCATTTCCATTATCATTTCCTCAATCTGTTCCATTGTAAACCCTTTTTCCATCAAATCATTGATATTCAGATCGGGAGCAATAAACACTTTCCCATTTTCAAACATGGAAATCATCCTCCGGGATGCCATTAACAGGTGATGGAGGGAAATTCGAAAAGCGTTAAAACTACTTTCCAGTCTTTTAACCATTAAGGTTTTCATAATGGCCGCCAGAGATTTGGAAACCAGAACTGCTTTTTCATAATAGTATTCCTGAAGTTCAGGTTTCAGATAACGAATGGCCTGATAGCGATAATAATTTATTTTATCTTCATCAGTCAGATAAAATATGGTATGATAAAACAATTTATTCAGTTTTTCATCCAACTGATAGATACGTGCTTTTGGAGGTGCAATCTCAGGAAAAACAATTCCCTGATCGGTAATATCTTTAAGATATTCGGGATAGTTTTTCAGGTCAATCCGGGTTCTCCTGATGGTAATTGGCTGGATGACCCTTTCACGTATTATTTTGTATAACTCACGGATGCGATCCAGGTTGGGATGTTCACTTCTTATTATTTCTTTATACTCCTGAATAATAGGCCCAAAAAAGCTTTGCAGATTAGTTTCAGGCAAAGTGCTTCTTCTTCCGTCCTGAAACAATAATAATTGATAATATAAATCCTGAGGGCGGTTATTCAGAGGTGTAGCTGAAATCAAAATCACTTTTTTTCTCTTGCCCTTGACAAGACCTTCGTTGACCCTTTCAGCCTTACATATCCTTTGCAATGCAGAAAATGCCTGAGAGGTGTGGTTTCTATATCTATGAGCCTCATCAACAAGAATCAGATCATAATCCTCCTTAGGCCAGTAATTTAAATCCCCTTCAATGATTTTATCCAGACGCCCATTTGTGATGAACTTGGTATGTTTGTCAATTCCAAATGACCGGAAGGTCGATTTCCAGTTTTTTTCAACTGCCGGAGGGTAAACAACAAGTATTTTGGTATTCAGGGAACCATTGGCAATAATAAATCGTTTGGCAATCATAGCAGCTACAACCGTTTTCCCCAAACCTACCACGTCAGCAAGAAAAAACCCATTGTGTTCAAGAAGCATATTGAATCCCTGATTGACTGCATCAATCTGATAACTTAGCTTTTTAAATGCCTTTGGAAGATCTCCCACAGTGTCAGGGTCATAATCTATGTTATTCCCAAAATATTCAATCAGGAACTTAATATAAAGTTCAAAAGGAGTATAGGTCTGACCAATATGTGTTTTTTGTCTGAATTTATCAATATCGACAGGTAAAATAGGAACAGATTCCTTCCAGAGATTTTCAAATTCAGTTTTGGCAAAATTAACCTCATCAAAATCCTTCAAAGCTATGTTCAGCTCATAATTAGGTGCTTTTTTAATGCCTAATCCGGCTTCGGTCAGGTTTGATGACCCCATTATCACCCATCCATCGGAATTTTCAGTATGCTCTTTTGGCAGGAAAAGATAGAATTTTGCGTGAATCGTTTTTGTTTGATGTGCCCTGACTTCGATTTTACCATCAATTAAATCGTTTACAAATTGTAAAATCCCATTTTCAACCTCAGCAGAATAATATGCTTCCTTTATATCCTGAATAAACCATTTTAGAAATTCTTCTTTTGTCTTGTTTTCATCACCAAAGAAAAGCATAGCTTTTCGCTGTGCTTCGGCAAACATTTGATCCACATTTATCCCTACCAGGATTTTCACCACCGGGACATTTTTTAAATATGGTTGCAAGGCAAAATAACCTGAAGACCTGAAATAACCTATTACAGCCTGAAAAGCATAAAGGCTTTTCATTTCCTCAATGATCCCTGTAAATTTATCAAACAGGCTTTTTTCATTATAATTATTGAAGAGTTTTGAGGTCATTTATCCATTTTTAAAGGGTCATATATTCTTTTTGCTTCATTAATAGCCTGAGATAAAGCATCTTTCAGCAAACTATATTTTTCTTTCCACTTCATATCATTGAACCGTTAATAAACCTTTTCCATCATTAAAAGCCGTTATTTTGATACAATACAACTCCTAAGTTCAATTCTAACCCGGTGAGTCGAATCCGCCTCAGGGCTTGCTGCCATTCAGGGATCAAAATTCTTCCGGGAATCCACAACTTACTTATATCACAACCAAAAGTCATGTTCAGAATTTTGCCTTGACGTAAAAGAGCAAATTTAATGTTAACAGGAAAAATTGAAATAAACCTAAATAATTAATTTGTAAACATCAATGTGGTTATTTTAAACATCATTACAAAAAGCAGGTAAAATAAAATAATCTGAGCAAAAATAAATGGAAATATTGACTTTTAAGTACTCAAAAACCACTGATAGCTGGGGACTAGCTTTACTTCCCTATACAAAACCTGCTGAACACGTTCTCAAGGACTTCTTCTGTCGTGATTTGTCCGGTAATTTCGCCCATCAGGTTGGTAATGGTTCGCAGGTTCAGGGCTATCAGATCCTTTGAAATGCCTGATGCAATTTGCTGCCTGACCTCTGAAATATTTTCATTGATTTCTTTCAGTAATTGATAGTGCCTGATATTTGACACGATAGTAACTTCTCCGGCATATTTCTCAGGATTCAGCTTTTGTTGAAGGATATTTTTCAGTTCATCGAGATGGTGATGAAATTTAGAGGAAATAAATACGGAAGTAAAATTATGCTCTCTTAATAATTCACTGATTTCCTTTACTTTGTCTTCATCCGTTTTATCGGTTTTATTGCCTGTTACGATGAGGCGTTCGGTCTGGCCAATGTTTTTCAGGTCTTCGAGCAGTTCCTCAGGCGAGAGGGCATTTATATCAAAAAGATAAATCAGCAGATCAGCCGTTTCAATCTTTTCATAGGTTTTTTCAATGCCTTTTTGTTCAATCCAGTCGGAGGTTTTTGTTATTCCGGCAGTATCAATAAAGCGGAAATCTATTCCGTTGATGTTGATGACATCTTCAATAAAATCGCGGGTAGTTCCGGGTATTTCGCTGATAATTGCCCTTTCTTCATTGAGGAGGGCATTGAGCAAAGTCGATTTTCCCGCATTCGGGCGTCCTGCTATCACTACCGACACCCCCTTTTTTAACACATTGCCAAGATGAAAGGAATTACAGAGAAAATTAACCTCTTTTTCAACCCTGTCAACGATTTCCAGCAACTGGCTGTTGGTAGCAAATTCGACATCTTCCTCTGCAAAATCAAGTTCAAGTTCAAAAAGTGTCAGGATATTCAAAAGCTCGCCCCTGAGGTTGTTGATTTTTTCCGAGAAGCCGCCCCTGATATGCTGAACTGCCAGCTGATGGGCAGCTTTTGACTCAGAATCAATCATATCGGCAATACCCTCGGCTTTGGCCAGGTCAATTTTTTTATGGATAAATGCCCGGAGGGTAAATTCACCCGGCCTGGCAGGGCGTGCACCTTTGCTGCAAAGGAGTTTCATGATTTCAGATAAAATATATGTTGAGCCGTGGCAGCTGATTTCAATGACGTCTTCCCCCGTATAGGATTTCGGAGCCTTGAATACGCTGACAAGTACTTCATCTATCAATTGATTTTCACTGTTGACAACATGCCCGAAATGTATGGTATGGCTTTCACATTCAGCCGGGTCTTTTCCTTTAAACACTGAGGCTGTGATTTTAAAGGCATCTTTTCCACTCAGCCTGATAATGCCGATTGCACTTTTGCCTGGTGGGGTCGAAATGGCAGCTATTGTATCTTCGTTAAAAGGATTAAACATATATTCATTTTCGCTGCAAAATTACCAAAATTTAACGGCTTTCAGTGGTTTGATTCTTGCAGATTGTTGATGTTTTTCACTATCAGGCATATCATGAAAAAATATTTCTTTTTAATCGGCATTGGGTTAATATTGTCATTTGGCTCATGCCGCAAAGACATAAAAACCACAGGTGATGAATTTGACGACAGGATGATCACCGAAAAAAACAAACCCTTTGCACTCGGGGAAGAGTATATGCTCTATGTGGTATCTGAAAACAACAACAATCCGGTCATTACCGGATATTGCGACAGCTTTTTCTGCAAATATATCTATGGATTACCCCAGCGGGAATGTTTTATTTTTCCGGTTCAGTTATCGGTCAGTGGACTGAATGAGGTCAGGAAAAAGAATTTATCCATTCTTTTTCTGGTTGACCGGCAAAACGATTCTGCCATGAAAGTGTTTATTCATCAACATTTCCCGGAAGTTGCAGCTATTAATAATGATTCAACTGTTGTCAGGCAATACAATCACAAGTGGGCATATCCGCAGGCAATAACGGTTATTTCTGCTGCAAATGAAGAAATGCTGACCCGTGCAATTGCCGGATATGCTTCTTCCCTCCTCGTTTTTTACGACAAATTTGAAAAGATTCGTACCAAAAGGCTGGTTTATGCAAAAGGGAGCAATTCTACCCAAAACAATAATGTTTTTAAGGCTTTCAATGTCTCTTTCAGTGTTCCTTCCGGATATCTGAATATCTATCAGCGGCTGAAAGGAAATCAGGAAAAAGTTCTGAAAGAAAATGGCATTGATGCTTTGCTTTGGTACAGGTTAAAAAACGAATCCTTTTCATCAGATTTCATGATTTATTCACTGCCATATCAGGAAGACCTGAACGAAACGGACTTGTTGGAACTAAGGGACAAGGTCAGCCGGCAACTGGTTCATGGCCCCAATAAAGGCTCTTATGTAGCTGTGGCACAGTCGATTTATCCTCCTGTCAGCGAACTCGTCAATGTTAACGGATTCAGGGGGTTAAAAATTACCGGATTGTGGGAAACCATCGGAGACTGGATGGGCGGTCCATTTATCATGTTTGTTTTAAAAGATACCCAAAATAAGCAACTGATTGTTTTTGACGGATTTGTGTATGCTCCGGGCATGGATAAAGCTCCTTTGGTCAGAAGGCTCGAAATTATTGCCAACACCATCAGAAAAACAAAATAGCATGAAATTCAGATTGTTTGCCTTGATATTGATTTTACAGGGATTTTCAGCTTTTACACAGCCGGTCAATGAACAGCTTGCCATTCAATATTACAATAACGGAGAATTCGATAAAGCCCTTGATTTATTTGAACAATTATATTTCAGCAATTCCTCCTCTCAATTCTATTACGACTATTACCTGAACTGCCTGCTCAATCTGAAAGATTATAAACAGGCAGAAGCTGTGGCGAAAAAACAGATTAAAAAATTTCCTGAAAATCCTTCCTATCAGGTTGATTTAGGCTATATCTACGGACTTGCTGGCGATTCCAAAAAGAAAGTCAAGATATATACCGACCTGATTTCATCCTTAAAACCTGATAATCAAAAAATTGCACTTCTTGCCAATGCATTGATTCTGAGAAAAGAATATGCCTATGCCATTGAGGTTTATCAGAAAGCAAGGAAAATTTTCAACAACAATGCTATTTTCAGTTATCCCCTTGCCGATTTATATCAAAAAACCGGACAGCTGACACCGATGTTTCAGGAGTACATCAACTTACTGAAAGTCAATCCGGAAGAATCAGAAATTATTGAAAACAAGCTTCAGGACGTGGTAGCCGGAGATTCTGCCTATCATTTGCTCAGCGAATTACTGATTACAGAAATACAATCATCAGCGTTTAATCCGGATCTGATTGATTTGCTGGTCTGGCTTTTTGTTCAGCGAAAAGATTTTAAAAATGCATTTATTCAGGTTAAAGCCCTTGATAAACGTTTAAAAGACAACAATACACGCCTGGTTCAGCTGGCAGAGCTTTGTATGAGCAATCAGGACTATGAAGTGGCGGATGAAATTTACAATTATATCCTTTCAAAAGGCGAAGCCACTCCGTATTACTACCATGCAAAATTCGGATTGATTGAAGTCAGGTACCTGAAAATCACTTCCAATCAAAAACCTTCAGTTGCTGATCTTACTGAAGTTGAAAGCTTATATACCGATTTTTTAAACAGGGAATTTTACCGTTTTCCAGACATATCTGAAAAGGTAATTCTAAGACTGGCGGAAATAAAAGCGGTTTATCTTGGCAAGACAAAAGAGGCCATTGATTTACTCGAAAAATACCTGAAGGTGCCGCAGATTACCAAAACCACACAAGCGTACATGAAAATGGCACTGGCAGATTATCAGGTGCTGAATGGGAATGTTTATGACGCAATTTTGCTGTATTTACAGGTTTATAACATGTATCGCGATCACCCCATCGGACATGAAGCCAAGTTTCGCAATGCAAGGCTTTCCTTCTTTATGGGTGATTTTGAGTGGGCAACCGATCAATTGGAAGTTTTGAAAGCCTCTACCTCAGAGTTAATTTCTAACGATGCTCTGCGGCTTTCCTTGCTGATTCAGGATGTGTTAGGTATCGACAGCAATGAAGTCCCCTTAAAGATGTATGCCCGTGGCGATTTTTTCATGTTTAAAAATCAGCTCGACAGCGCTTCTGCCGTTTTCGACTCAATCATTTCCGGCTTTCAGGGTCACGAACTGATTGATGATGCCTGGTTTGCCAAAGCCCAGATTGAAGCCAAAAAATCTGATTATCAAAAAGCTATAGAGTTTTATCAGAAAATTTTTACGGATTACCGTTACGGAATTCTGGCAGATGTATCTCTTTTTGAGGCAGCCAGAATATATGAAGAAAAACTGAAAAGTCCTGAAAAAGCCAAAGAGCTTTATGAAAAGCTGATAACAGAATATCCTGATTCTGTTTATATTGTTGAGGCGAGAAAACGTTTTCGCATCCTCAGGGGAGAAAAAAACATCTGATTTGACGACTGATGTATATTTTTATTTCATACCGGAAATGATCCATGGCAAGATGTTTGGAAAAATAAACATACTGAAAACAACTTGTACGAACATAAGAACGTCATTACTTGTTAAAAATCGAAAAAAAACAGTTAATTTTGAGTAATTAAAAAAAGCATGAGAGTATTTTTATTCGCCATATCGGGCATCCTGATGCTGACCTTTTGCGGTCAAAATCTATATGCTACTCATGCACGTGCAGGGGAAATTATTTACAAGCAAATAGGCAAACCCGATGAATACAAATATGAAATCACAGTAGTTTATTACACCGAATCAACAAGTCCGGCCAACCGTGACGACATAGATATTTATTTTGGCGACAACACCAAGGAAAATGTCAAGCTTGAAACAAGGTTGTATCTTGGTAATTTCACCTTTTACAATACTTACCGGACAGTCCATATATATCCCGGCCCGGGGACCTATATCATTCAGTTTTACGACCCCAACCGGATTGATGGCATTAAAAATATGCAATACAGTGTTTTCACGCCTTTTTATGTGGAAACCATGCTCAAAATAGATAAATTCAAGGGTACCAACCGCTCACCTGTCCTTCTTCTTCCTCCCATTGACTATGCCGAGGTAAAAAAAGTTTACAAACACAATCCGGGCGCTTATGATCCGGATGGTGACAGTCTTGTTTTCACCTTCATTCCTCCCAAGCAGGCAGTAGGAAAAAATGTGGACGGTTACTATTTACCGTATGCAAAAAACGGGTTCACCTTAAACCGCTATACAGGAGACATCCGCTGGGATTATCCTGATACCATAGGCATTTTCAACATTGCCATTTTGATTGAGGAATTCCGGAACAAGGAGCGCATTGGCTATATGATCAGGGATATGCAGATAATTGTTGAGAAAGGCATCAACAATCCGCCATATATTGATCCCATAAACGATACCTGTATTGAGGCAGGAAAAACTCTAACTTTACAGATTCCTTTGGCAGCTCATGATCCTGACATTTACCAAAAATTAGAAATGACAGCTATAGGAGGGCCATTTGCCGTGAGTCCGCCTGTTTCGGTACTTAATCCATCACCCGCCACCGGAACGAAAGATGTTGTGGCCACTTTTACATGGACACCCACCTGCCAGCACATCCGCAAAGAGCCTTACTCTGTGGTCGTTAAAGTGGTTGATGATCATCCACTTATACCACTTGCCGATCTCGAACATTTTTTCATCAAAGTAGTAGGGCCGGCACCAAAAAATCTTACTGCCGGCAACACCATCAAAGGCATCCGGCTGACATGGGAAAAGCCTGATGTCTGTAACAATGTCAGGGGATATTATATTTACCGGAAGGCAGACTCGTCATTTTGGGACACCTCCCGCTGCGAAACCGGAATCCCGGACTATACCGGTTTTGAACGTATTGCCTCGATCAACCACCCCGACAGTCTTAACTTTTTCGATAACAACAATGGTAAAGGGCTGGTTTCGGGTATGACCTATTGCTACAGGGTTACCGCCAAATATCTGGCAGAAGGAAATTTTGAACTGGTCGAAGGATATGCTTCCAATGAAGTTTGTGCCCGCCAGCAAAAAGACTTGCCTGTTATCACCCATGTCTCAATTGACAAAACAAGTGAAAGTTCAGGAATCGTATGGATGGACTGGTCGAAACCAACAGAGCTGGATACAAATCTTTATAAAGGACCTTACAAAAATGTCGTGTTAAAATCCATTAACGGCAATCCATTTCAGGCTTACAAAGTCTTTAATTCTGCGACTTTTTACGGATTAAAAGACACTCTTGTCTATGACACGCTTCAGGACACACGAAATAACTATTTCAG
Source organism: Sphingobacteriales bacterium (assembly GCA_012517435.1). Classification (NCBI taxonomy): domain Bacteria; kingdom Pseudomonadati; phylum Bacteroidota; class Sphingobacteriia; order Sphingobacteriales; species Sphingobacteriales bacterium. Next base: position 13,494 of record JAAYUY010000046.1, read on the forward strand.
CTACCAGATTGAATTTTACGGCACCGACAACGGAAACAGCTATCTTTTGGGAAAATCTCAGCCCGCTTCTTCTGTGTTTCTGGAAATTAAACCTTCCCACCGAAAAAATTATCTTATCTGGTCGGAAGCTGTTCCGTGGTATAATGAGTATTACGTCATTTACAGAAAGAATGACATCAGCCTTCAGTTTGATTCCATCGGAGTCTCGAAAAAACATGAATATATTGACACAGGCTTAATAAACGGAAAATCATATTGTTACAAAATCAAGTCTTATGGTTATTATACCGCTGGCGAAGGTTTTGTGTTCCCCTTGCTCAACTGGTCGCAGGAAGTTTGTGCCGAACCTGCCGATTCCATCCCCCCCTGTGCTCCGAAACTGAAAGCACGTGCTGTTTGTCCTGAATTAAGAAACCAGCTTGATTGGTATTTTGAAGATACCCTTTGTTCGAATGAAATCTATTCTTTTAAAATTTATTATTCTAAGCTTTCTGAAGACAGATTTGAACTGATTACTGAGCTTCAGAATCCTTCATTGCGTAGCTTCAATGACAATCGCCCCGAATTGAGTTATTCCCTGGCAGGATGCTACATGATTACTGCAGTGGACTCTTTTGGCAATGAAAGTAGCTTTTCCAATCCAGTTTGTGTGGAAAACTGTCCGCAATATGAATTACCCAACATATTTACTCCCAACGGAGATGGCATCAACGATTTGATGAAGCCTTTACAAGGGAGCATGCACGTAGCCAAGATAGATCTGAAAGTCTTTAACCGCTGGGGACAGCTTGTTTTTCAAACCTCAGACCCCGCCATCAACTGGGATGGTAAGGATATGATGACCGGAATTGATTGCTCTCCCGGAACTTATTATTATGTTTGCACCGTCTTTCAACTGCTTCGCCAGGGTAACAGGGAGGTAGTTCTCAAAGGCACCGTAAATATAAACAGATAAGTTATGTTCAGTGGCATTGTTGAAACCATGGGGAAAGTAACCCGAATTGAAAAAAAAGGCACCAACCTTACATTTTTTATTGAAACCGGGATTTTAAAGGAGCTTCATGTTGACCAGAGTGTATCACACAACGGAGTTTGTCTGACCATTGAAAAAGTATATGACGATTGTTATCAGATAACGGCAGTGGAAGAAACCCTTAATAAAACCAATCTTGGAAGATTAAAACCGGGCGATTATGTCAATCTGGAAAGAAGCCTGCGGATGGATAGCCGATTTGATGGCCATATTGTACAGGGACATGTTGATACAACAGCCGAATGCATTGATTTTCAGGAGGCTGATGGAAGCTGGTATTATCGATTTAAATTTCAGCCCGGGAAAAATCATTTACTTGTCGAAAAAGGATCTGTCTGTTTGGATGGCGTCAGCCTGACAGCTTTTAATGTTGATAATCAGAAAGGTGAGTTTACCGTTGCTATCATACCATTTACCTATCAGGTAACAGATTTTCAGTTTATTCGTCCGGGAACTATTGTCAATATTGAGTTTGACGTTTTAGGAAAATATATTTTCACCTGGATAGAGGCTTATCGTGATTATTTTGAGAAAAAATAATCAGCAATAAAATTTATTATTTAATTATCCCTATCTTTCAGAAAGAAAAAAAACGCAAAATTTTTAAAAAAGTTAAAATTTTTGCTTAATCTGAAATCAAAAAAAGTATTATTATGAAAAGTTTAGTGGCCATTTCACTGTTCATTTTTCTGACAGGTGGATTAACAGCCAAAGATGTCGGGTTAAAAATCATTAACGAAAATATCAAGAGCATTGAAGTTTTTGCAGGAATTATTTCAATGAAAAGCAATTATCTGAGCGATGATGAACTGGTTGCCCAGAAAGAAGCTCTTGGAATTGTTTCCGTTGGCAGGAAAATTAAACCCGGGAAAAATGTTTCCATTTCGCTGAAAGATGTTCCCAAACGCAAACTTTATGTCATTTTTGGTTTGGTCGAAGGAGGCGGACGCACCGAAGTGCTCAGGTACAATACTTCAACGATGACAGAAAAAATGACAATTACTTTTGAAAAAATAAATCTCATTACGCCTTCAAACACCTTCATCAATATTGCACAGGGACTGTCCACAGTAAATAATGTCGGTCCCTATCAATCGATAGGAGATGTCAGGCTGACCGGATATTTCATATTATACAATGTGGTTACAGAGGCAAAAAATGAAGTTTACCTTCTGACCCCTTCCGTACCCATTGATTTCACTGTCTCTGAATCAAAGAACTTTGAAGTCAGCGATGCCATCCTGAAAACGGCTACTTTTCCGTTTACCAGCCGTAAAGGAGATATTGTCGTTAAAGTTCCTGAAAATCCGGATGTTCCTTATGTTGAAACCGTATTTCCACCCTATACAAAGATTTTTGATTTTTTTGGAGATAAAAATTTCATGTATCTTACCTGGCGTATTGTCAACACCAGAAAAATTTCAGCAGTTCCTTCGGTCAAGGATTATTATTCTATTTTTACTTCCTGCAAAGAGTTTGAGCAAAAACAACTGATGGACATCTTTTACCGTAACTTTACCAAAACAGATAATGCAGAGTTCCACTTATATTTTATCAAAGAAGCCACGCGTACCGACAGCATCATTGTCTATGAAACTGAAACAGAGCAACTTGACCCGCTTGCCCAACTACTTGACGGTGATATTTCATTCCCGACAGGCAATTTCCGCCTGACAGAAAATAAAAAGGAGATTTATTCGACCACGAATGTCATCAAAGATATAAATGCTGTTGACCTGACCCCTATTCTTATGGTAAAGGTTTTAGCGACCGGAACGTTTAAAAATACGGTCAGCGATGCAGGATTAATGCTCGGTCTTTATCAGTACCTCGGAAATTATATTCAGGTTCCGACCCTTGATGAAAATGCATTAGGCATCAGCAAACCATCCTATACCATTTCGAAAATCAGGGAAAGTGTTACAAATCCTGAGTTTATGAAATCACTGGAACAAAAATTAAATACTGAAATCGCTGGCCCTATTCCTCCGGCAATACTTGAATCATTTGTTAAAAAACTGGAGAAAAAATAATCAGCATCTTTAACGACAAGTTGCTGACTTTTAATTATTTATGACATGGTTCTCCGACAAGTGGTGTGAGGTATAAAATTCGAGAAAATCGTCTTTCATCATCTCAAAGAAACTGATAAAATTTTTAGCTTTGTTGTTAATCTCTTTGTTGATGGTATCAATATGTTGCCTGTTGAAAGAGGATATTTCATTCCCGTCAAATTCCTGCACCTGATTTCTAAGCTCTTTATATTCCTTAATCAGCCTGTCGGCAAGATCCTGATATACAATGATTTTGTTTTGGTATTGCTCAACCTCTGCCATAAGTTCAGGGTGGGAATAATATTTAACCATTTTATCAAGATTGTTTTGCAAAATGACCAGCTGTTCCTTGTAAAATCTGATGCGATTAATCCATAACCGCTGGTCAAAA
>JAAYUY010000047.1 GCA_012517435.1 Sphingobacteriales bacterium
ATTTTGTTTTGGTATTGCTCAACCTCTGCCATAAGTTCAGGGTGGGAATAATATTTAACCATTTTATCAAGATTGTTTTGCAAAATGACCAGCTGTTCCTTGTAAAATCTGATGCGATTAATCCATAACCGCTGGTCAAAATATAACTCTTTGATGTCTTGCTCCATAATTTGATTGTTTTTCTGATACATCATTGTGAACCTGCAAATATATAGCTTTTTAAAAAAACTTCATCGCTGTTTTTAAAAATTCTTCATTTTATTAACTAACTAATATTCAATAATTTAACATCATCACCATCAAAAAATGCATAGCTGAAATGATTAAACATGTCTCCCAGATTTATCAGCCGGCTATGGTCATTTAACAGATAATCAACCGGTATATGCCTGTGCCCAAAAATGAAATAGTCAATATGCCTTTCTTTTAAAATATTTCTGGCATGTATTACCAGTCTTTCCTTGTCTCCGTTAAAAATCAAAGGAGTTTTTTGCTGGTAAATTCTGCTGGAATCACTGAAGTAACGGGCTATTTTGCTGCCTATGTCGGGATGGAGCCAACTGAAAAGAAACCGATTTACTTTAGCTTTAAAAATCCGGTTAATAAATTTATAACCATAATCGCCAGGACCGAGTCCGTCTCCATGGGCAAGATAAAAGGTTTTATTTTCAAAGGTTTTGACAATTGGCTGGCTGATTACTTCAGCATTCAGTTCCCTGACAAAGTAATCTTTCATCCACAAATCATGATTTCCTTTGAAAATAGTCAGTCTGATGCCGGCATCGCTTAAGCGGGCAAGTTTTCCAAGCAATCTGATATACCCTTTCGGAACAACTGTTTTGTATTCAAACCAAAAGTCGAATAAGTCGCCCATGAGGTATATTTCTGAAGCATTTCCTTCAATCTGGTCAAGCCAGGCAACAATTTGGTCTTCACGCTGGCGGCTAAGCTGGTAATCGGGAGAGCCCAGATGAAAGTCAGAAGCAAAATAGATGTTTTTTCTATCGCTCATTGATGTAAAAGCAATAAAGTTCTTTGGGCCCGTGAGCTCCCAAAACCAGTGTTTTTTCAATATCTGCCGTACGGCTTGGCCCTGAAATAATTGATAACATGGAAGGATAGCGGTTATGATAGCGATCTTTGAAGGTTTTCAGCGCATTTTCAAGGTCAAAATAAATCTGATCAAAGTACGCAAGTACAATATGAACGGGCGGAAATACGGTCAGTTTACGCGTTTTGTCATGTGATGTCGAAACAAGAATACTGCCTGTCCGTGCTACCAGAGCCTCGCAGGATGTAATGCTGACATCGGCATCCTGATAATTATTAATATCATACTTATATTTCAGGCTGGTATCATTTAAAATATATCGTATGCTTTCTTCCGTACAATAGACATTTTTCCATTTATTTCCCTGTATCAGCTGTCGAAGCTGGGTAACCATGTCGTGGTTGTTGAAGCAATAAATGAATTTTCCATTGATTTTACTGAATTCCCTGGCAAATACCTGAACCAAATTCTCATCAGGAATTTCATATAACTGATGTTTGTTTTCATTATCAATGGTATCAGTTTTCAGCATACCTTTTACAGCCGAATTCCTGATTTTCTTTAATACTTTCTCTCTCATTGAAATTTAATAATCTGCAAAATTATTCATTTTTCAGGGATTGAACTGCAGGCGGAAATTCAGGATGCTCAGCTTTTCCCAAGCTTTTTCATGATTTCCGTCAGCATGATGCCCACCATTTTGTCGAGATCAATATCAGGATGCCAGCCCCAGTCTTTTCTGGCAAAACTGTCATCAATACTTGCCGGCCACGAGTCTGCTATACTTTGGCGATAATCAGGTTCATAAGTGATTGTAAAATCAGGGATATGAATTTTAATTTTCTCCGCAAGCTCTTCAGGAGTAAAACTAAAAGCGGCCAGATTGTAACTTGCACGTGTACTTAGTTTATCAGCAGGTGTTTCCATGAGCTGAATGGTGCCTTTTACGGCATCATCCATATACATCATAGGCAATGCAGTATCTTTTCTTAAAAAACATTGATAATGTCCGTCCTGTATAGCTTTGTAAAATATATCGACAGCATAGTCGGTTGTTCCGCCACCGGGCTCTGTTTTATAGCTGATCAGTCCCGGATAACGTATGCTTCGGGTATCCACTCCATATTTCAGCCAGTAATATTCAGCCCACCTTTCGCCTGCCAGTTTGCTGATACCGTAAACCGTAGTCGGTTCCATCACTGTTTGCTGAGGAGTTTTCAATTTAGGTGTTGTCGGGCCAAAAGCACCGATACTGCTGGGCCAGAATACTCTCGACATCTTTTTTTCACGGGCAAGTTCCAGCACATTGAACAAGCTATCCATATTTATCTGCCATGCTTTTACGGGCATTTTTTCACAAGTAGCTGAAAGTACGGCTACCAAATGATATATCTGGGTAATCTGATAGCGTTCAACAATTTCATTAAGTTTTTGATTGTCAAGAATATCAAGAATTTCAAAAGGCCCCGACTGCGATAATTCTTCAGTTGCCGGAGTCGTTTTGATGTCGGAGGCCACCACATTGGAGTTGCCATAAATTTTCCGAAGAGCCGGGACAAGTTCAGTTCCTATCTGCCCTGCACAGCCAATGACAAGAATTTTTTCCATATTATCGGTTTAATTGAAAATTGTTATTTTTTTAACGGGCTGTAAATATAAATATATCCCCATCAAACAGTAAAGCTGAATTTTATTGTTTACAGGTTTTCAATCTCCTCAATGGTTTTTGGAATAGGTTTACCCAGCACGCGATAGCCATCTTCAGTGACCAGAATATCGTCTTCGATACGGATACCGCCAAAGTCTTTGTAAGTCTCAATCAACTGATAATTAAGGAATTCCGAAAATTTATTTTCTGCTTTCCATTGATCAATAAGTGCGGGAATAAAATAACAGCCAGGTTCAATGGTAAATACAAATCCGGGCTTCAGCTCACGAGCCAGACGCAAAAAAGCCAGTCCAAATTGTGTGGCTGGCTGAATGGTTTCGTCATATCCGACATAAATCTGGCCTAAATCTTCCATATCATGGACATCCAGCCCCATCATGTGTCCCAGACCGTGCGGGAAAAATAAGGCATGGGCTCCCTGAGCTACGGCTTCATCCACATCTCCTTTCATCAAACCAATTGATCTTAAAGATTGTGCAAGCGACCGGCTTGCGATCAGATGCAGCTCTTTATTGTAAATACCGGGTTTTACGTGCCGGATTGCTGTCATTTGTGCGTCAAGAACAGCCTGATAAATTTCTTTTTGTCGTTGATTGAATTGACGATTTACCGGAACTGTCCTCGTTATATCTGAAGCATAATGCAATTCCGTTTCACATCCGGCATCAATCACCACCATTCGCCCTTCTTGCAGTATATTTCCATGATAATGATTATGAAGTGTTTGTCCGTTAATGGTCAGAATAACAGGGAAAGACACGGGGCCTCCGGCCGACAAGGCTATACCTTCAATTCTGCCGGCAATTTCACGCTCCATCACTCCTGCATTGCAAATTTTTATCGCGGTTGTATGCATGTTGTAAGCCGTATCAAGTGCTTTTTCAATTTCTGCAATTTCAACATCTTCCTTGACCGATCGAAGGTTCACAATGGCTTTTACCAATTCCAGAGAAAAGTTTTTCCTGATCTGCGAATGATGAATACCCAGCAGGTTTTCGAGTTTAAGTATGTTATCTGTCCGGTAGGGTGGCGTGTAATGAATTTTACGCCCTTCGGTAACAGCCTTTTTAATCAGTTTTTCCAATCCGGCAAGATTATCTGTATGTTCAATCCCAACTTTCAGTGCCTGCTCGCTCACACCGGGCTGATACCCCATCCAGATGATGTCGTCAATATCCACATCATTACCGAAAATATAATCTTTTCCCTCATCAAGGTCAATTACACCGGCATAACCGGGATGGTCGAGCCCGAAAAAGTATAAAAAATTAGAATCCTGACGAAAATGATAACCATTGGCCGGATAATTCATGGGAGACTCCTCATTGCCTAAAATCAGGATTATTCCTTTTTCCACATTTTTTCTAAGCCTGTTTCTGCGATTGATATAAACTTTTGCTTCAAACATAATACTTAAATTTTATGGCCTCAAAAATAAGCATAAAAGCATCATCTGGTAAAATTTTCTTCAGATGAACTGTCGCCTGATCTTCTTTGGCCCCAATTGCCGGGAGATTTGTCGGTTTTTTTGTGAAAATGATGACGCACTTTAAGAAAAGAGGCATCATGCTCCGGAGGCTCCTTTTCTTCCTTTTGAATTTTCATCCTTTTTTCCAAAACCAGGGCATTGACCGCAAGCTTGGTCGCTTCAAAATTATTGAATTCCATGCGGTTTTCAAGTATAATGCTATAATCGTCAAGCACACGGCTGATAACCGCTTTCAGATGATATTGCTTGCATGCTTTAATGATCGTATCGGCTTCCTTTTTGGTCATGATTATAGTTTAATCAAAATTATCATGGCTAAAATAGAAATTTATTTGTGTTGGTGAGCATAATTTTTAAGAAATTTTACCCGGTATAACCCCTTATTATTTCAAATAAATTTGGTATCATGCCAATTCTCTCTGATTGCAATGGCTGAAAATGGGCTTGTTGATCTGATAATTTTGAAATAAAAAAGGCTGCCAGAATAAGCTGGCAGCCTTTTTATCAAACTGATTTAAAGGTCTTATTTCTTTTCTTCAGCTGCAGCAGCCGGCTGGGCTTCTGGTTTTGGCAGATCCATTTTTTCAATGAATTTACCATCTTTGTCGAAAATGAAGCAGGTTTCAACATCTTTGAAGGCTGTCAAAACTTCATAGGCATCTTTTTCGGCTGTTTGTTTCATCTTAACTTCTTTTACTTCAACGCCTTTCATCTTTTTGAAGTAATTGGCAATGGCTTCAGGATATTCTTCCTGTTTGAGAATATTTTCGCTGTAAAGCCAGTTGCCATCAGCGGCAAAAGCAGCAGTCCATGCTTTTCCATCAGCATTGAAAGAAACCAGAAAATTTCCATCTTCTTTTTTACTCCATGCAGCATCAGTAGCTGAGGGGTATTTTTCCATGAATTTAGCAAAAACTGCATTGTTTTCATCTTTTATTACCTTGCCATTCATGTCAAAGAATACTTCCATTTTGTTTTCTTCTTTTGTCATTTCGGCCAGGTAGGTTTCTCCAATGCTGTCTTTTACCATGCTGTAAGATGGGGTCTGTCCTTCATAGAAGAGTTTGAGATATTCAACACCTTTGGCAGGGAAGGTGGTTTCATCAAGTTTTTTTGTACTTTTCAGCCACATTCCGTCAGCTCCGAAAAGCGCTGTCCATTCTCCCTCTTCAAATTTAAAAGTTGCCAGATAATTACCATCGTCCTGTTTGGCCCAGACGACTTCGGTTGCACCCTTGTACATTTCATCAAATTTAGCTTTCACATCTTTGGGTGCGCCTCCCTTGTTACAGGAGGAAAAGATGAAAGCTACTAAAGCCAGTAATAATGCAAATTTCTTCATAGCATTAAATTTTTTAAGGTTTTTTAATGCAGCAAAATTATAGTATATTCTGCTGTGATTTTTTCAAAAAAATTTTTTTTAATGAATAATTACCTGCTCCGGACATAACTTTGCAGTCGTAATGTTTTATGGCACATTTTTTATTCAATATGTCCTTTCGCAAATAGACTATGCAGATAAAGCTTGTAAAAAACGGTATTTTTCCTGTTTCTCCCGGATTCAGCGGTCAAAAGCCTCAAACGGGTTATTCTTTCAGCGGAACCTTTCAGGGTGAAGGGAAACTACTTGGAACTCCTTCCATGTTTATCAGACTGAGCGGGTGTAATCTTCGCTGCTCATGGAAAGCCTATGACGGCAGTTACAGTTTCTGCGATACACCATATTCTTCTCACCATATTGATGAAACCGAAGACAGGGAAATTAACGAAATAGTGAATATTGTCAGTAAAAACCTAAACGGGATACGGCATATCATCATTTCGGGCGGGGAACCCATGCTTCAGGCAAAAGCTTTAACAGGCTTATGTCGTGAACTGAAGGCCATGAACCTGCATATCACCCTGGAAACCAATGGAACAATTTTCAGTCATGAATTAGTTCCATACATTGACCTTTTCTCCATTTCTCCCAAATTAAGCAATTCAACTCCGGATGAATCCAAAATTGCCGCCATGAAAAAGCCTATTTCGGAGGGATTTATCTCACATCATCAGCAAAACAGAATGAATATTCAGGCCATTCAAAAATTTATTGATGCCTGTTATCTGCCTGAAGATTATTACAGCGATCATCCTGAAAAGATTTTAAAGAGAAGGTCAGATAAAGATTTTCAGTTGAAATTTGTGGTAGGCAGGCCGGAAGATGAAGACGAAATCAGGAATGAATTTCTGAAACATTTAAAAGGATTTGAGCCGGAAGACATCTTTCTGATGCCATTGGGAGAAACCCGTGAATTTCTAAGAAAAACCTATCCGCTTGTCGCTGAAATAGCGTTGAGAAACAGGTGGAAATTCACGCCACGCCTTCATATTGAGCTTTATGACGATACCCAGTGGGTGTAGCTCTTTTTAAAATAACTTTGCACCTGAAAAAACCATCTAAATTTTCACAATAAATGGATTTACTAAGTAAACTGGCCGCTATCAAGCAACGTTGGGAAGAAATTGCAGAAGAGTTAAATAAGCCCGAGACCATCCTCGACCAGAAAAGATATATCCGCTTAAACAAGGAATACAGTGAACTGAGTGAAATCGTGGAAGTATATCACGAATACCGGGATTTAATGAGTAACATAGAAGAAAACAAAAACATCATTCATACCGACAAAGATCCTGAATTGCGGGAACTGGCCAAAGCCGACCTCGAAGAACTGCTGGCCAGAAAAGAACCCCTTGAGGAAAAAATCAAGCTTATGCTGATACCTCCCGACCCGGCAGACAATAAAAATGCTATTGTGGAAATAAGAGCCGGGACAGGAGGAGATGAAGCAAGCATCTTTGCCGGTGATTTATTCAAGATGTATGAAAAATATGCTGCTGCAAAAGGCTGGAAAATAGAGGTTGTTGATTTTAATCCCGGTTCTACCGGTGGCTTCAAGGAAATTATTTTTGAGGTTTCAGGGCAAAAAGTTTACGGTACACTTAAATATGAAAGTGGTGTTCACCGGGTTCAACGGGTGCCCATCACCGAAACACAGGGTAGAATACATACTTCTGCTGCATCGGTTGTGGTTTTACCCGAAGCTGATGATTTTGACATTGAACTAAAGGAATCAGACATCAGGAAAGATACTTTCTGCAGCTCAGGGCCTGGCGGACAATCGGTCAATACAACCTACAGTGCGGTCAGGCTAACCCACATCCCTACCGGCATAGTGGCTACCTGTCAGGATCAGAAATCGCAGATAAAAAACCTTGAAAAGGCCATGAAAGTGTTGAAAACACGCATCTATGAACTGGAATATCAGAAATATCTTGATGATGTAGCCAAAAAAAGAAAAACCATGGTTTCGACAGGCGACCGCTCTGCCAAAATCAGAACCTATAATTATCCTCAGGGAAGGATTACCGACCACCGTATCGGCTTTTCTATCTTTAACCTGCCTGATTTCATGAACGGTAATATTGAAGAAATGATTGAAGCACTTCAGGTTGCTGAAAATGCAGAAAAACTCAAAGAAGGTGTTTTGTTTGAAGACTGAAAGGATTTTTCAATAAGCTGTTTTCTTTCCTTTTTCAATGGCCGGAATACCATTTTTCATCCAATCGGGCATAGGCTTATCTTTCAGATAATGGTCAAAAAACTGCATCATTCTGATACTTAAATCAACTTTATTCGGCCAGTTTTTCAGGTTATGTTCCTCGTTGTTATACACGAGCATCCAGCAGGGTTTCTGCAGTCTTCTCATGGCAGAATAGAGTTCAATACCTTGTTGCCAGGGGACTGCACCATCTTTGTCGTTGTTCATCATCAGCAAAGGCGTTTTAATTTTGTCTGCATAAAAGACAGGGGAATTCTGAATATAGAGCTGAGGGGCTTCCCACAGGGTTTTACCAATCCTGCTCTGACCTTTCTCATACTGAAACATACGGCTGAGGCCACTTTCCCAGCGAATGCCCGTATAGGCACTGCTCATGTTTGATACAGCAGCTCCAGCCATTGCCGCACAAAAAATATCCGTTTGTGTAATGATGTAAGCCGTCTGATATCCTCCCCAGCTTTGCCCCTGAAGCCCGATTTTCTTTTCATCAATAAAACCTTCGGAAATTAAAGCTTTGGTTCCTGATACCACCGTTTTCAAAGCACTCTCCCCCGGAAAACCGGTTTTATACCAAATATCAGGAACAAAAATGACATAGCCATTCGAATTGTATAATGGAAAATTTATCACAGAAGCACTTGGCTTCGGAATATAATGACGGAAGAGGTTCTCGCTTTCCCTTTCGTAATAATAAACAATCATCGGATATTTCCGGGTCGAATCAAAGTTTTCAGGAGTATAAAGCAAGCCTTTGTTTTCTTTTCCATCTTCATCTTTCCAGTAAAAAAGCCTGACATTTCCCCACAAATAATCTTTTTGCTGCGGATTGGTAAATGAAATCTGCTTTTGATCCGACATATCCGTTTTGCTCACATAGAGCTCAGGAAATTGCTGATAATTCTGTTTTCTCCAGATAATCAGGTCGCTGTTTTTTGCTTTTTCAGGCTTTGAAAATGAAAAGGCGGATTTTTCAATGATCTGGCTCTTCCATGTATTCTTTTCTTTATAAAGTTGCATAAACCCTCCCTCCATGTTGTTTTTATCAAAAATACTGAGCAGCATTCGCTGATTGAGAGAAACGGACTCTTCGTCCTTGTCGAGACTTAAATATCTGAGAACCATTTTATTATCTCTTCCTGAAGCATTTGTTATGTTCTGAGGGGGAATTTTTCCTTTCGGGTCGATCAGCCAGAGGTCAAACTGGTCGTAAATAATGATGAATTCATCATGAGTTGTCCATCCGGCAATACCATAAGCATCCGGCAGAGCAGGGACATCATTGTCCTCACGGTAAAAAGCAACTTTTAACTTTGAAGTCAGATTTATTGGCGTTGTAGTATTGACAGGCATGGCAAACCAGGCGCTGTCAGATTTGTCGTACCAATACAGGTATTTCTGCAATGGAGAAAGATTAATGTTTGATTCCGTCCCTTTGAAAATCTGTTTTTTGGAATTATTTTCAAGGTCAATCAGCCAGACATCATTTCTGACACTACCCGTCCATGATACTTCAACCAGATAATCATTATTGCCGAAAAGCAAGGCATAGCGGGCATTTCCTTTCTGATAAACCACGCTCCTGCGGTTTTCAGGATCTTCAATCTGAAACATTTCTCTTTTTTGCAGGTCAAAAACCGCCAGATAAGCATGTTTCAGTTCATCCTGCAATTCCTTGTTTTGCTGACTTTGTATTTTTTTATCGTCCCATTTCCAGATATCTAAGCTAAACTTCTCTTCATCGGTTAAGGTGTCTGTAACCGGAATTTCAGGACGTGGTGATGTACTGAAAAACAATCTTTTACCGTTTTTTGAAAAATACATTTTACCATTTTCACTGACAGCCCATCCTTTTGGCATTCCGGGGCTCAGGCTGTCAATTACCTTGATGGCCATTGAGCTTTTTTCATCTTTCAAATACAACGAATATGCTTTTTGCTTTGAAGTATCTTTTGAAACAAGAAAAGCCGCCTGCATACCCTCATCGTCTGTTGTCAGGTTTTTAACAAAATCTGTTGTTTCAAAAATACCCTGAACATTCTTGTTTATGGTATTGAATATCAACACTTTTGATGTATCCAATGAATCTTTGGCCACCGTTTTGAACAATACGGATTTCCCGTTTTTTGATATGGAGAATTCTTCCACTTTATCGAAACGCTGTTGCCAGCCGGAAACCGGATCAAGTATCAGCAAATAGGAGTTTATTTGTTTTTTTGTTTTTACGGGCTTTTTAGTGTTTGAAGAAGTGTCCTTTTTCTCTGCTTTTTCCTGATTTTCATTTTCTAAAAGAACACTCAGGATAGATGAATTACTTTCCGGTAATTTAAAAGATTTCAGGCCGGGAAACCTGACAATACTATCACTTTCGAGTAACCAAACCCCAAAAGAATCTTTGGGCAGTTTATCCTTTTTGACTTTCCTGAGTTTCATTGCCCTCAAGGTATCATACTGTGGTAAAATCTTGAATACCAGATATTTATTACTTGGAGAGAAAGCAGCGGCACTCCCCCTTGCAATTGAGTCTGACTGATTGTTTTGGGTATTGTAAAGCATCAGCCAGCCATCACCTTTTTGTGGATTTTTTTCATAGCATATCCATTTTCCGTCATTGGAAATAACCGGATTTTCAAGGGTTTTCCATTTGGCATAAACATCATGTGTAAGCGGAAGTTTTTGTCCTTTTGCAAATAAAACTGAGAATAAAACCAAGAGGTTCAAAAGCAGAATGCGTTTCATTGTCCTTGTTTTTTTGAAGGTTTAATCATTAAAATAAACGGAATGCCTGCAAGAGCTATAATTGCTGAAATAAAATAAGCATTGTCAAGTCCTGCCCTGTCCATTAAAAGACCTACGAGTGCTACCGACAGCGAACTGATTCCAAAGGTTATGGTCATGTAAATGCTGTTCAGAAAAGCAGGTCGTGAGGTAGGAATATCCTGCACAAAAGCGAGTAATACAGGCTGGGGTGAAAAATGAAAAAATCCGGTGATAAGCAGCAACACAACCATCCATTCAAAGCTGGAAGTCCTGATAAAAAGAAACATCAGTAAGGGGCTGACTATGGCAATAATTAAAAGAGTAGTTTTTCTTCCGATTTTATCGGAGATGCTGCCTGTCAGCAAAGTACCTGCAATGCTGCCTGCCTGCAGGATAGAAAGTGCGGCACTGCAAAGCCAGATAGAATAACCTTTGGCATCCAGATAAGCAGGCAAAAATGCAGTAAGGCTGAACGACATCAAACCTCTGCTGGTGATATAGCCTGTCAGGCCTATGAAAAAAAGCAAATGGGGTTTCAGTTCTTTCCATATCTGGCTATCGCCCTTATCCCTGCTGATGTCGGCAGAAACAGGTATATCTTTCAACCTGAAATACATGACAAAAGAAGCAAGTAAACCTAAAGGCAAAACCTTCCAGCTCCCTTCAAGTGTCCATAAACTAACAGCAGAAGTAATCAGCAGAGGGCCGAGCATTCTGGCTATTTCTCCACCAGCCATATAAAAACTCATGCCCATACCAAGCCGGCTGCCCGACACTTTTTTCATCATCACAGGTGTGGGAATATGATAAAGCGCTGAACTTAAACCCATGGTTCCTGCAAGAATCAGCAGGATAGTATAAGAAGGAGCTACTCCGAGCAGGCTCATGGTGATGGCCGTTACAGAAGGCATTAAAATGACAAAATATCTCATTTTTACCCTGTCGGCAATAGCTCCGATGAAAGGATTGATCAAAGCAGGCAAATTCTGAAGCATGCTCATCATGGAGGCCTGGCTGTAACTCAGACTGAATTTTTTAATCAGCAACGGAAGCAAGGGGGATAAAAAAGCAGAAAAAATATCATGTACCAGATGCGACATAGCTACAATGACGACATTGGCAGTCTGAAATCCGCTCTTATTTATTGCTTTCCTGTTTTTCACTTTTTCACTTCATCCAGAGCAGTTTTGTAAAATTGTTCAAGGTTGAAATTCAACATGCCGACCACCTGTGAAATATTTTTACTTCCTGATAAAAACTCATTCCTCCTGACATAAAAAGGGAAAGGCCTGTCAAGCTGATTAAAAGCTTTGTCTTTGATAATCAATGCTTCGATCCCTGTACCAGTAGAGCCTTCCTCATTCAGATCGAGATAGCCAAATTCGGCAAAATAATAAATCTGAGGTAAAAAATTTATCATACTGTCTGCCTGCAGCGAATCATTCAGCAGAATACCTTTAAAATTTCCTGACATAGCTTCTGCTGTCTGAGTGGAATAAAAAAAATACACCGGACAAAAGCGGAAGTATTTTTTAAATGAAGCAACAATTTCAAGATTTTCAATTCGTTGTTGTTGCCTTATTTTTTCTGCTTCTTCTGTTTTTCCCGCATTA
>JAAYUY010000048.1 GCA_012517435.1 Sphingobacteriales bacterium
GAGATTTACGAATGATTAGGTTAAAACAGAAAATTTCAGTTTGTTTCAGAAAAGAGCAAAGTGCGGAAGTGTTTTGCAGGATCCGAAACTATATTTCGACAAGTCGGAAGCAGGGATATTCTGTCTGTCAGGCATTAAAGTTGGCTATGACAGGTAATCCAATAAAATTAGTCCCGGCTTTAAATGGGTTGTAGCTGAACAGTAACATTCGTTTTATATTTGTTTAAGGATTCTTTCCATCAGTCAACGATGAAAATCAATTTGTAAATGAGCAGATACGTTACGATCATTTGTATTAGTGTCATGGCATATCTTATTGCAGCATGTAAAACAAAAGGTAATTTTAATGAAAATGATTTGGCAATTGTGACAGATTCAATTTCTTATATTGACTCAGGTATATATCAGGATCAGGATTCCCTGACAAAAGCTATTGCCTTAAAATGTGGTATTTTACTAAATCCTCAGGGGAATTATACTCTTATTAAAAGTGGTATTATTGCAAAAAGAAACACATTTCAGGTTCAATATTCAGGTGAAAACAATGAGCCAATAATGAAAACCGGTGACTATGTGACAAAAACGATTGTTAATGAATTAATACCTCACTGGTACGGAACTCATTGGGATTTTAACGGTTATACCTCCAGGCCCGGTCAGGGTGATATTGCCTGCAGTTATTTTATTTTTACGGTTTTAAGAGATGCCGGGTTTAATATAAACAGATATCGTTTTTCACAGGCTCATGGCCTTAATTCAGTAAAAGCATTCTGCAAAGGAGATTCAATTTTGATTCTGAATAGCGATTATGTCACGGAAATGAGTGACTCCATCCAGTCACTTATTAAAGATGGCTTATATTTGGTGGCATTAAGTAATCATGTTGGTTTTCTTTACAAGAAAGCAGGAAATCTGTTTTTTATTCACTCAAATTACCTATATCCCAATGAAGTAATGATAGAGCTTGCCTCAAAATCAGAAGCTTTCAGGTCAACTTCCATTTATGTCATTGGCTCTGTCACAAACAATAAGTCGTTAATGATGAAGTGGATAAACGGAACTGAATTATTGGTTCAATAAATCTGATTTTTATGTTGCTTCTGCTTTGTACTACTAACTATCTGTTGGAAAAATGATCGTCAGCAATCAGGGAGCTACCCTTGTATATGCTGATTTAAAATGCGTGCTTTTAAATACAGGCATAAAAATGCGAAATTTATAAGCTTAATATCAATCAAATGCTGGTTGTATTCATCTTTTACCCGGATAATCGTGATGTCCTCAAGAGCCAATTAACCCAAAAATGCTGTGTATTAATTCGTAGGCTTTCTTCATAGTCACTCATCATATTTTGCGAAATTACCATGTAATTTGTAATGCCATGTTACAAATTGCATGGCAGGTTGTATTTTTGCAAAAAAATTTTTTTCTGATGAAAATGATACAGCGAGAAATTTTGCAAAAAATAGAACTCTTGAAAAATGGATTTCCTGCCATTGCCATCTTAGGACCGCGACAGTGCGGTAAAACTACTCTGGCAAAATATTTGGCAGACCAAATACCTTCTTCGATATATTTAGACCTTGAAACAGATATTGACAGGCTAAAACTTTCAGAACCCGAACTGTTTTTTGAAGCAAACAAAAATTCAATATTTTTCATCGATGAAATTCAGATGCTTCCCGACCTGTTCCGGTATCTGAGAAGTGTGATAGATAAAAATGCTGTAAATGGCCAGTTTTTCTTACTGGGATCAGCCTCGCGCGATCTGGTGGTTAAAAGCTCTGAAAGTCTTGCCGGAAGGGTGGCTTTTATTGAGATGAATGCGTTTACAATGAAGGAAGTTCAATCTGTTTCCAATGACGTCATAAAATATTGGTACAGAGGAGGTTTTCCAAGAAGCTATCTCGCAGATAATGACTTTTTAAGCCTTGAATGGAGAATCAACTTTATAAAGACTTTTCTCGAACGCGACATCCCACAACTGGGTTTTCAGATTCCTTCAACACTTGCCCTGCGTTTGTGGAAAATGTCAGCTCACTATCACGGTCAGGTTGTCAATTTTAGTTCTATCGCTAATTCCTTGGGAATCAGTCATAATACTGTCAGAAAATATCTGGAAATATTGTCAGAAACTTTTATGCTACGGTTACTGCCACCTTTTGTGGCCAATGTTTCAAAACGATTGGTCAAGTCGCCAAAACTTTATATTCGTGATTCCGGTATTTTACATGCGCTGGTAGTCGTTGATAATTTTAATGAACTGATGGGGCATCCTTTGTTTGGAAGCAGTTGGGAAGGTATGGTGATTGAAAATATTTTAAACCATTCAGACCACTGGAATACAGGATTTTACAGGACATCCAACGGAGCTGAAATTGATTTGATTTTA
>JAAYUY010000049.1 GCA_012517435.1 Sphingobacteriales bacterium
TACTGGTCATTAAAAACTACAAATTTTATCTGGAAAGAAACTGATTTCCCTTAATTATCAACAACCATAAAAAGCATTATACATGAAGCATCTTTTTACCCTGCTGACTTTTTTTATTGCATTCATTTTCTTTTCATTCAAAACAGAAGAAAATGATCCCATTGTCAATCGTATCATCGAACTTGGGAAAAACGACAATCATGCAGACGAGTGGATGAGCATCCTGTGCAAACGTTTTGGCGGAAGAATCACAGGTTCAGTTGCCTATGAAAGTGCGGCTCAATGGGCAGCCTCCAGATTCAGGGAATGGGGAATGGAAGTTATTCTCGATGAAGCCGGTGAAGTGCCTGTCGGATTTGAGAGAGGGCCTTTCTCCGGTAAAATGCTGTCTGAAGAAGGAATGGTTTTACATTTTGCAACCCCTTCGTACACTTCAGGAACCAGGGGACCTCAACGCGGACATGTTGTTTTAGAACCTAAAACACAACAGGAATTCGACCGGATGAAAGCAAAGCTCAGGGGAGCCTGGGTGCTTATCACCGGCAAAAATGACGGCTATCCGATAGACTATACCGAAAAAGGAGACCATATCAGAGATTCCATCATCAGGCTGAATGAGGAAATCAAGGCTAAGAATGAAAAAATTAAAGCCGAGAATGAGAAAATCAAAGACAAAAGCAAACAAAAAGAGCTGATTCCGTTGGCCGATACACCAGCTTTATTTTACAGGCAGATGTGTCAGGCCGGTATTTTGGGGATCATTCAGTCGGCTGCCCTGCCTATCAGAGTCATGTATGACAGAAAAAATCTACCGGAAATGCGTTTTGAAACACTGCCCGAAATACCCGACATTAAGCTGGATGAACATCAGTACTTTATAATCGAACAAAAGGTTAAAGAAAGACAGGATGTTATCCTTGAATTCGATATCAGAAATTATTTCAGGCCCGGCCCTGTCAGGTATTACAATGTTATCGGAGTAATCAAAGGGACTGATTATCCTGATGAATATGTAATCATGGGCGGTCATCTCGATTCCTATGATATTTCAAGGGGAGCTTCCGACAATGCCACAGGGGCTGTACAGGCTATGGAAGCGGCACGCCTGATTATGAAAGCAGGAGGAAAACCCAAAAGGACAATTTTAGTTTGCCTTTGGGCAGCCGAAGAATTCGGATTGCTGGGGTCATGGCACTGGATAAACAGCAATGAAGAAAAATTACCCAAAATCTCCAACATGTTCAACTGGGACAGCGGCCCGAGGGTTTTTACAGGTATTTCTGTTTCCGACTCAATGATGGCAGACATGAGAAAAATCTGCTCACCGATCAGCACCATAAATCCGGACTATCAGTTTGAAGTAAGCCGGAGAGAGCCACAGGAAAAACCGGAAAAAGCATGGGGTACCGATAGCGGCCCCTTTGCTGTCAAAGGCGTTCCAACCATGAATTTCACGGCATCCGATGTCAAAGGTTATGATTTTAACTATTACGAAATATGGCATACGGAAAGAGACGATTATTCCCGCCTGATTCCGGAATATATTGCGCATAATGCCATCGTTACAGCTGTTGTCGTATATGGAGTTGCCAATCTTGATCATCTGCTGAACAGGCAGGGTTATTATCTGGAAAAGCAGAAGAAACAATAAATCAGATTAAATTTTCCTTATATCCTATTTTTTCAACATTCCTCTGAAGAACCTGAATTTCTGCTGGAAACCGGTTTTGGGCTCACTTTCGCCAATTACCTTAACATCCTCAACAGAAATAAAAGAATCAGGATTAAACTTCTGAATAATTTCGGTGATGTTTTTCAGATCTTTTCGGCTGATAACAGAAAAAATCATTTTTACTTTTCCGGTCGCTGAAACGGTATCCACAGCTGTTACATGATATTGAAGCGACTTCAGATAACTGACCAGCTCTTCGGAGTCTGATCGTGGAATGACACGGATGATGACATTTCCAAGAGAAAGTTTTTCTTCAATGACCAAGCCCAGATAATTTCCGAGTGCAAAGCCAAGTCCGTAGGCAATGAAACAAAGCACATTGTTGAGATTCTGGATAATCTGGCTGATAACCAGCAACCAGATAATGACTTCAAAAAAACCAAGAACCGGTGCCAGACGCTTATGGCCTTTTGCCAGAAAAATAAGCCTTAACGTTCCAATGGTCTGGTCAGAAATACGGGCAATGACAATCAGAAGCGGAAGTATTACCCAGTTATACACCCAATCATTTCCGGTAAAAATATTCAGTAATTCCATA
>JAAYUY010000050.1 GCA_012517435.1 Sphingobacteriales bacterium
ATAAAATGAGCCATGCCATTATCTTTCTCGCTTTCATATCTGCTTCCCGTGCCAATCAGGAATCCGCAGTAAACAATACCGCTTTTGGCAGTGGGAGTAAAAACGATACGCAGTCCGTTGGGCAACTCATAGAGATAAGTACCATCCCCATTATCATATTTTTTCCATAAACTATCCATCGATTCAGCCAATTATCTGTCAGAATTTACCCAAACAATTTTAAATTTTGAGTGCGAAGTTAGTGTTAATCAGCATGATTGACTGACTTTTTTTTAACACTTGTCTGATTTATCCACAAAATTAACAGTATTTTTGAGGTTGTTATGAAAACAATAATTGACCAAACAGGAAATGAAATCAGGGTGGCCGATGAAATTGAAAGCCTTGTTTCATTGGTACCTTCATTGACAGAGCTTTTGTTTTTCTTCAAAATGGATGAAAAAATCAAAGGTGTAACCGATTTTTGTGTTCATCCTGTCGATAAGGTCGCCCTCAAAACGAAGGTGGGAGGGCCACTCAATTTCGACATTGACAAAATTGAAAGTCTCCGGCCTGATATAGTATTTGCATCGAAAGGAGAAAACAGTAAAGGGCTGGTCAATAAATTAATGGAGAAAGTGCCTGTTTTTATCTGTGATATCAATAGTCTTGAAGATGCATTCAAAGCTATAGAAAAAATCGGATTTATATGTAATCAGACCGATTTGGCTCAAAACCTGACACAAAACCTATCGATAAGTTTTGACAAACTGAAAGAACCGACTGGTATCAGTGTCATTTATCTTGTTTGGGAAAAACCTTTTATCGTAGCGGGAAACAATACCATTGTTCATGATATTCTGACCAAAACCGGTATTAAAAATGCCTTTGGAGGGATTAAAGGTTATCAGAAAATCACCAACAAGCAATTAACTGAAGCTCAGGCAGATATCGTTCTTCTCCCGTCTGAACCTTTTCAGTTCGGGCAACATCATATTGAACAATACAAACAACTTCTCCCCCATTGTAAAGTACTTCTCGTTGACGGACAGTATTTCTGCTGGTATGGCAACAGACTTTTACTGGCTGTCAACTATCTGAAAAACCTGAAGTTACTCATGCAATCGATTTGCAAAAAGCTTTAAACTGTAAACAAAAGAAAATGAGACAATTATATAAATCATTTCATTACCCGCCTGTAACACTGATGCTGGTTACGCTTGTAAGCAGCATTTCTGCACAGGATATCCAACAGGGTATTCAAAAATTCCCCCTTCAAAAAATTGTCAATCTACAAAACATTGACCATGATTATTATTTTTCACTGATAACCACAGAAATGCCTGTACCCGGAGATGAATTAACATATCTCGAAAAAATCAAAAAGAATATTCCGCCAAAAGATTACAGCAGCAGAAGAGAAAACACGCTGGTATTAAATGAAAAACCAGCGGTATTGATCAATTTTGAAGGAAATAAATTTCACGGACATGTACCAAACGACAATCATCTGGCTGTTTCAAATGAAGGCAAAATTATTTCGGTAACCAATTCCATCATTCATTTTTATTATAACGACAGTCAGATTCATTCCCCTGTATCGCTCGACACCTTTGGTGCACTTATTCAGCATCCCCACGGGAAATATGACCCACGTGTGATTTACGACCCGAAAAGAGACCGTTTTATCATCGTTTTTCTGAATGGATTTACCGATCAGACAAGTTTTATTTATGTAGCCTTTTCTGAAAGCAACGACCCCTTAGGCAACTGGCATTTATATACGCTCCCGGGCAATCCTCTTCAGGACACAAGCTGGTCGGACTTCCCCATGATTGCTGTCAACAATCATGAACTTTTTCTGACCATTAACCTTTTGAAAAATATCAGCGGAAACGAAACATGGAAAACCAATTTCAAACAAACACTTATCTGGCAGGTTGACCTGAACAGCGGATTTTCTGGCGATTCGCTTCTGGCCAAGTTTTACGATAATATTGATTTTGAAGGAAAAAGACTAAGAAATATCTGCCCGGTTCCTCATTATACAGGTGCATCTGGTGAAAATATGTTTTTTCTCTCCAACATGAACTTCAGCCAGCAGACCGATTCATTTTTTCTGCTCGAAATTACCGGAAAAATGGACAATCCGTCAACAAAGCTTAACATTCATTACATAAAGGCTGATAATAACTACGGAGTAGCTCCTTCAGCCGACATGCCTTTCAACCGCCTGCTCGAAACCAATGATGCACGCATTCTCGATGCTGTCGTCTTTCCTGACAATTCCATCCGCTTTGTCGGAAATTCCATTGATTTCAGCAACAATAAAGCAAGTTTTTATCATGGCAAACTAAGTAAATCAGGCAACAATTATCAGATAAAACTTGACATCATCCATCATCCAAAACTTGAATTTGGTTATCCCAATATTGAATATACAGGAGATGGCAGCAATGATGAAGGCATTATTCTGGTAAACCACAGTGCGGATAGTACCAATCCCGGAATATCGGCATTCTTTTATAAAAATGGAGATTTTTCAGAACCTGTCGTGGTAAAGGAAGGCCAAACCACCGTAACCGTTCAGACCGGAAAAACGCAAAGATGGGGAGATTATACCGGCCTTCAGCGAAAATATAACGAAAATGGAGTCGTATGGGGTTCAGGTTATTTTGGTAAGTTTATTTCTGCTTCACAGCGTGTCAACGGAACATGGATTGCCCAGTTGAAAAGTCCTACTTACTTGTCTGCTCATGAATCTGCTATTTCACATCCACTACTCACATACCCCAATCCTTTTGAAGATCAGGTAATTGTAGAATTTGACAATCGTTATCTCCAGAAGTACTTATTTCAGATTTTCACACAGGATGGCAAGCTGGTCAAGCAATTGAGGGAAGATTATGTCAAACCGGGAAAAGCCAGAATTAGCTTTTATATGGATAATATGCCAAACGGAACCTATCAGTTGGTAATCTCAAACGAAAGAGGAGAAAAAATTGTCAGGTCCCTTCTTAAGAAATAAACTCAGAACGGATAACCAATTCCAAGGTTAAATTGAATATCCCTGAATTTAAAATCCCTGATCACCCATCGGCTTCCTGCATCTTTTGAGGGATCATGCAGCGGAATACCAAAATCAGTTCTGAGGATAAAGTAGCTGAAATCATACCTGAGACCCAGACCTGTACCGGCAGCCAGTTGCCTGTAAAACTGATTCAGGTGAAAAGCTCCACCCGGCCTTGAGTCTTCCTGCCTTAGCGTCCAGATATTGCCAGCATCCAGAAAAACAGCAGCTTTAAGCATTCCAACCAAATCGAAGCGGTATTCGATGTTAGCTTCTAATTTTATTTCGCCTGTACGTAAAAAAGGAATTCCACTTGGATTTTTATATTCTCCCGGCCCGATTCCCCGAAGCGGCCAGGCTCTGATGCTGTTGGCACCTCCTATAAAATATCTTTTTTCAAAGGGCAGAATTTCAGAATTGCCAAAAGGCACGCCTACACCTGCAAAGATGTGTCCGGCTATTGAAGACCAATCGGTAAGCTTCTGGGAATAACTGGCATCTACATCTGATTTAAGGTACTGGTAAAACGGGACTTTAAAAATTTCATAAACAGTTGTGTCACTTGCGCTTTTATTGCCTTCTGCCAAAACAAATAACATCCGGGGAAGATTTCCTGCCGTTTCTATCAGGTTGACTTTTATCCGCCAGATGGCCGAGTATTTAGGGTCTTGCCCTTTGTAAACCAAACCATAACGGAAGGTATTGATTAAATGGGTTTCGTAAGCATTTTTCAGCAATTCATCTTCCGTTGAATCAAGCAAAGTAATAAGCCTGGGGTTTAATATTTCAGTTTTGATTCTTCCAATTTCAATAGGTGTGAGAAAATGCTGAAAATCAGGGCTTTTATAGGAATAGGAATAGGAAAAATTGAGTGACGACCTTTCATAGTCAATGTTTCTCTCAAAATATTGTGACAGACTCAGAAAAGTTCTGGAAGTTGTAAAAATACGGTCAGTGTATGTTTTTGCAAAAAAATATGCTTCCGGAAATGAAAAAGAAGTGGATAGTTCAAACTGATAGTTGTTCGATGATTGTTTTCCCTCAAATACATTTGCCTGAATATCAACAGCCCCGCCAAACCTGACATTCCATAGTACTGCCCTTCGGAACAAATTCCGGTTACGGTAGTTCAGGCTCCCTGAAACTCCGAAATAACGGTAATGTTCTGCTGTAATATTCTTGGTTTCTTCTGTCGTATTTGCCTCTACTTCAAGCGAATACGATTGTTTTTCCATAGGGGTCAGCTTGATAAGACAATCCAGTAAGGATGTATCTGAATATATATCTTTCTTCTCAAAAAAATCAATATCGATAAACTTATAGATTTCCAGATCATTATAATTAATGATTGATTCCTTTACCTTTGACATGTTGAAAGCATCTCCCGGCCTGAATTCAAGCCTTGACAGAATGATTTCGGGCCTGACATAGTAATCTTTTCCAAGAAAATAATAATCCTTGATTTTCAGGGTGTCTTTATTCAGGGTGTCAAAAATGTTGTAATTGGGATTGAAGTTTATCCGGTTAAAAATGTATAACTTGTGGGCTGAGGTATCTCCCGGATTGTTTATAAACAGGTTAATATTGACTTTTTCCTCCCTGATGGAAGAAGTATCGACTTCATAATAGATAAAGTATTTGCTGAACTTAAAATAGCCATAGTCATTCAAAACTTTGGCGATTCTTTCCCTTTCAGCAGTCAGGTTTTCGCTGTCATAAAAATCCCCGCTGCGAATAAAAGACTGTGAGCGGTGAAGTGAAACAAGGCTGTCAATTTTCCTGTCAGGGATGTAGTAATTCACCTGATCTATTTTCATCCTTTTTCCTGCATAAATGTAATAATAGGTTGAAGCCTTGAATTTCCTGAAATACACCCTGTATTCAACCCGGGGTCTGAAATAGCCTTTATTGACAAGATAGTCAAACATCTGAGCGGCTGATTCATAGGTGAGCGTGCTGTCGAGAAAGAGAGGATGAACACCTGTCAGATTTTTAAGTGTACGATTGTACCAGTTGTTTTTCTTTCTGTCAAGATGAAGATAAAGGCCGGTCAGGGGTAAATCAATCCCAATCAGTTTTTTCCTGACTTTTTGCTTCATTAATTCTGAAAGCTCGTATTGCAGGGCACTTTCGGCATTGGCCACTTTAGTTTTTCTCAGAAGATACTGATTTTCATTAAGATACTTTTTTACAGAACAGGAAGATAAAATCAGCAATATTGTCATTGCCACTGTAAATTTGCCCCATAAGCTTTTAGCCGATGCTTTCAAAGTCTCAAATAAATTTTATCAAATCACTCGAACAAAAAAAACAGCGCAAAGCATTTAAACTGTTTTTAGCCGAGGGCGTAAAAATAGTCAATGAATTGCTTATATCCAATTACAAAATCGATTCAGTTTTTGCAACAAAAGAATGGCTAAAAAACAATATCGGCAAGTTATTATCTAAACAAATTGTGAATGTTTTTGAAATTACCGCTGACGAACTAAAAAAAATAAGCCTGCTTACCACCCCTAATCAGGTGCTTGCATTGGTAAAAATGCCGGATGAGTCCGATCCTGTTGAAAGCGACCTGATTGTAGCACTCGAAAGCATCAGAGATCCCGGAAATTTAGGCACTATTATCCGCATTTGCGATTGGTTTGGTATCTCAACCCTTATTTGCTCTCCCGACTGTGCCGATTTTTACAATCCGAAAGTCATTCAGTCAACCATGGGAAGTTTTACAAGAGTACAACTAATTGAATATGAACTTCATCAGTTAAAAAAACTCTACCCTGACCATCATATTTACGGAGCATCTCTCAACGGAAATAATATTGTTCATTGCAAACCGGAGAAAAAATCCGTTCTTGTCATCGGGAATGAATCAGCAGGTATCAGCGAAAGTTTAATGAAACACTTAGATTCATCCATCATGATTCCTCGTTACGGAAAAGCCGAATCACTCAATGCTGCGGTTGCCTGCGGAATTATCGTCAATTATTTCAGGTCAAACCTGCAATAGACTTCATTCAACAACAAATTCATCTTCCTTTCTCCAGGGCGGATCAACAATTACCAAAAAACAAAGCGGTTCATTACCAGTGTTAACAAGATACTGACTGCATTCCGGTGGAATATAATAGGAACTCCCTGAACAAACCTCGACCGGCTGATGATTGATATACATTACACCTTTACCTGAAACGATATAATAGGTTTCAGATTGCTTCAGATAATGATCAAGGGTTTTGCCCTGCGGATCAATCCATGCATAAGCCAGACTGTGATGAGTATTTACAGAATTTCTGCCGGGATGAAAAATTTCCTTTAAAAAACAATGATCGCCCGCTATAATAGCCTCAATATCATTGATATGACGAACTACAGGCTCCCCCTTCATTGAATTAAAAAGATTTTATCTTTTGCTTTATTAAGGGTAATGAGGGTAACGTTCATTTCGAGCGTCTGACTGGCAACTTCCTGAATAATGGTGTAGGGAAAAAGAATTCCTTTTACCGGCTGGTAATTTTTATAAGAAGTTATGATTTCCAGTTTACCTTCAGGGCTTTCAATTTTGGCAACATTCATGATTTTTAAACCGCTTTTAACATCATAATAATCAAAAACAGGATTGCCGCTTCTGGGGGTGATTTTAATTTTATAGGCCTGCGTTCCATCTTCCAGTTCGGCAATGCCAAGAAGCTCAATATTATCTCCCAACTCATTGTATTTCATCTCTTTAAATAAAACAGCTTCGTATTTCATTCTTTCCAGTTGTTCACCCTGAAGTTCCATTTTATTGCCCATGGCTATCACCATTCCTTTCTGTCCATCAAATATTTGCTTCTGAATGGAAATGTCGGGAGTAGCCATTTCAAAATAGAACTTATTAGGAACTGCATTGTGTATCGTAATTACAATGTCATTTCCCTGAATGGAGCTTTTTGCCCATGTCGAAATACTCTTGACCGCATTCAGTTTTTCTTTTCCGCCAATGGCATTGACATAGTTATCTATGACAGTCTGAGGTGTAAGTCCATCGGGAGCAGGTTTCATTTTTTCCAATTGTGGATAAGCATTTAAAAATGCACCTGAAAAGAAAATCAGAATAATAGCTTTTATAGTTCTCATAATTTTTTTTAGGCAAAGGTACTTAAAATGTGAATGTAAATTACCCAAAAACAGGTTTTTCAGGATAGTAATTAACGAATCAATAAAGGTAGAATAAATGGATTAACAAAAACTGCCAAGATCTAAACAAGCTGTAAATCCGGGATTTATAAACCATTTTTACAAAAGTACTCTG
The DNA here is from genome assembly GCA_012517435.1 of Sphingobacteriales bacterium. Taxonomy (NCBI): domain Bacteria; kingdom Pseudomonadati; phylum Bacteroidota; class Sphingobacteriia; order Sphingobacteriales; species Sphingobacteriales bacterium. Next base: position 7,341 of record JAAYUY010000050.1, read on the forward strand.
ATATTCAGAATCATAGACTCAATAATGTAAGGAACTCTTATGCAGATTTTTTTATCAGCCAGAAAAGGATGTTTGATTAACTTTGCAAGTTGAAGAATGTATTGACCATGGAGAAAGAATCTGTTTCAGAGAATTTGGTTCTGGAAGATCTGGTTGTTTATATTGCTAAAAATGCAGAATAGCAGCTTAATGAAAATTTTAACCACACCATGGAAAAACGATTTTCTTGAGCTTGTGAGCCAATCCAGAAAATCAATAAAAATAACTTCCCCATTTGTAAAAAATGATGTTTGTTCTGAATTAATCAGTGCAAAAAAAAGCTCTTCGAAAATTGTTTTAATTACTTCGATTAAACTGATGAGCATCTATTCGGGAGCACTTGATATTTCTGCAATTGAAAATATTATCAACAACAATGGAACAGTTAAGAATTTTCCCAGACTATATTCCAAGATTTATCTGTTTGATGATAAAAAAGCAATTATTACATCAGGCAATCTGACTTATGGTGGGTTGATTAAAAATTATGAATATGGTTTATACATAGATGATCAGACTGTAGTTCAAAACGTTGTCCGTGACTTCAACTCATTATCCAAAAATGAAATAACAGGAATTGTCAGAAAATCTGATCTGGAGACGGTAAAAAGCATATTGGAAAAAATAAAGGAATCAGTTTCTCCTAAAATTCCGAAATTTGAAGCTGAAACACCGGAAGAAAACTTAGATGTAATAATGACCGATATTGAACCCATCATTAATTCTTTGTCAGGCTGGAAATTAGAAGTATTTAAGTGTGTTAACTCAATTCCCGGTCAAATTTTTACATTAAATGAGATTAATAAATTTGAAAACCATCTTAAGAAGATTTTTCCTGCCAATAAACACGTTACAGACAAAATCAGACAACAACTTCAATTTTTAAGGAATTTGGGATTAATAGAGTTTTTAGGTGAAGGCAAATACAAAAAATTATGGGAATAAGTTGGTTTTAAAAGACTTCCAGATTTTAAACATAACCTCAGAATCCGAGGCGGTATCTTAAAGGAGCCATCATATATTTTCTGTGGGTTCCCCATTAACTCATTTTGCACCCCATCCAATATGAAAACCCATCTCAAATACATATTCTCGTTAAGCCTTGAGCCTTTTCCTTTCAAGAATTTGAAATTTTATTTTTCCTGTTAAAAATAATTTATACCTTTGCAGCCGAAAAAATTTAGTCATGAAAGAAGGAATTCACCCAAAAAAATACAGATTTGTCGTTTTTCAGGATATGTCGAATGGTACGTCATTCCTGACTCGTTCGTGTGTTGATACCAAGGAAACCATTACATGGAAAGACGGAAAAGAATATCCGTTTTTTAAACTTGAAATCAGCAATACTTCGCATCCATTTTTCACCGGGAAAAAGGTATTTGTTGATACCGCAGGACGTGTCGAAAAATTCTTTTCCAAGTATAAGAAAACAGAACCCAAAAAATAACTCTTGTTTTATACTCAAAAAAAGGCTTCTTTTGAAATTCAAAAGAAGCTTTTTTATTTTTAATCTATGGCAAATTACATTCTGTTTGACGACCATCAGGTTTGGGAAAACTTGCTCCCCCTAACCTATACAAGGCCGGTCTCCGAAATACGTACCGGAATTCTTACCATCGCTGAAAAATGGAATTACTATCTGAACACATCTGTATCAAAATTAACTGAAGACTACCTCAGCAGAAAGTTCCCGACAAAAATCAGCGGAGACGACATCTATATCAATTCTTCCATTCTTCCTGACAATGAGCTTGTTGAAGCCATCCATAATCTTAAGCCAGGTGAAGTGTTGCTTTCCAAAAATGAATGGCTTGCCTCCTACGGACATCCCAAAACTTTCTTTAACCAACACAATCAATCTGAAAAGAAGATATTTAGTGGTAATTATCAGGCAATCAGACATTTATGGGATATTTTTCTGCTCAACGGGAAAGAGATTAATCGCGATTTCGGGATTCTGACAAAAGGGAAATCATCAGTTACTTTAAGTTCAAGTAACCGTATATTCGGTCAGCATCCGGTTTTTGCCGAAGAAGGAGCAAGCGCTGAATGTGCCATTTTCAATACTACCTTTGGTCCCATTTACCTTGGGAAACATTCACTGGTCATGGAGGGGAGCATCATTCAAGGACCTTTTTCGCTTGGTGAAAGCTCTCAGGTCAAACTGGCTGCAAAAATTTATCCCGGCTCCACAATCGGACCTCAGTGCAGGGTAGGTGGAGAACTTAATAATGTTGTATTTTTAGGTTTTTCCAACAAAGCCCATGATGGCTTTCTGGGAAATGCTGTCATCGGTGAATGGTGCAACATCGGAGCAGATTCCAACAATTCCAATCTGAAAAACACCTATGAAAATGTGAAAGTCTGGAATTACAGCCACAAATCATTTATGGATAGTGGTTTACAGTTTTGCGGATTATTCATGGGAGACCATTCAAAATGCGGGATTAATACCATGTTCAACACCGGTACCAGTGTCGGGGTTTCCGCAAATATTTTCGGAGCGGGCTTTCCGCGAACCTTTATCCCATCTTTTGTATGGGGAGGAGCAGCAGGATTTACCACCTACAAGCCCGAAAAAGCTTTTCAATCCATGGCAGCCGTAATGTCGAGAAGAAATTGTGAGCTTAGCGAACTGGATAAATCGATTTTAAGCCATATCTTTGAAATCACAAAAGAATTCAGGAACTAAACTCTTTTGCCTTATTTCATTTCACATTGACAAAGTTTTTCGGTATGAAAAGGTTCAAAATTGCAGCAGGAAACTGGAAAATGAATACTACCAATGCTTCTGCAGAATTGTTTTTAAATGAACTCACGAATTTATTGAAAGGAGCAAAACAGGATGCTGATAAAAAAATCATCATTTTCCCCCCCTATACCCACCTTAATTTATTTTCCAAAATATTGAAAAACAGTATGATAGAATATGGAGCACAAAATCTCCATCAAAACGACCATGGTGCTTTTACCGGAGAAATCTCAGCTGAAATGCTGACTGAGGCAGGTTGCCGTTATGTGATTGTCGGGCATTCAGAAAGAAGACAATATTTTCATGAAACCAATGAACTACTGGCTCTGAAAATCAGGCAGGCATTAAAATATCAACTCACGCCCATTTATTGTATCGGTGAAACCTTCGATCAGCGTCAGCAAAATATTTATTTTCAGGTTATTGAAGAACAGTTAAACACAGGTCTTTTTCATCTTTCTGAAAATGAATTGCTTCAATGTATTATTGCTTACGAACCGGTCTGGGCTATCGGAACCGGAGTCAATGCCACCCCCGCTCAGGCCCAGGAAGTACATCATTTCATACGTCTGAAAATCGCTGAAAAGTACAATGAAAACATTTCACAGCAAATCAGCATACTTTACGGAGGCAGTATCAAACCTTCCAATTCAGCCGAACTCTTCTCTCAACCCGACATTGACGGTGGCCTAATTGGCGGGGCTTCTCTGCAGGTGAACGATTTTTTTGCCATCATTAATTCTTTTTAATGCGCAGCCTCGAGTTTGAAATACATTGTCCTGAAAATTATCATGAACTTCTGATTTATGAACTTTCTCAGGATACAGAAATCAGTTTTCTTCAAAGTGAGCATATATTAAAGGCCTACATACCTGATCATGAGAAAATAAAAAACCGGATTGTTACTGTTTTAAGCAGCTATTCCAATGTCATTCCCGACTTTTCCTTCAACATAATTCCTGTTCGTGAAGAAAACTGGAACAAACTGTGGGAAAGTAATTTCGAACCTGTGGTACTGGCCAATAAATACATCATCATCGCTCCTTTTCATCATTCATACGATCAGCAATATCAATCAGTTTTAATACAGCCGGAGATGGCATTTGGTACCGGGCATCACGCCACTACAGCCCTGATGACAGATTTCCTGATTCAAATGAATGTGAAAGGAAAGAGTATTATTGACTTCGGATGTGGAACCGGAATTTTATCTATCATAAGTGAAAAAGAAGGTGCCGGTAAAATTCTGGCTATCGACAATGACAGCAGGGCTGTGGCAAGTGCGGGAAAAAACATCAGACTCAATCATTGTAATAGGATTACTGTAAAAAAAGGCACATTGCAAAGTATCGGAAATGAAAAATCTGATATGATTCTGGCAAATATCACAAAAAACACCATTCTGCGTTATTTAAAAGCAATGGGTAATATTCTGAACAAAGATGGAAGCGTGATATGCAGTGGTTTTCGCCCGGAAGACTTTTCTGATATTGAGCATTCTTTTCAGCAACATGGATTCAGGCTACTTGAAAAAGCGCAAAAAGACGGATGGGGAGCAGCAAAATTTAAAATTTAAAAATCTGTTCATGGCAGGAAAAAGAAAAATAAACTTTCAGTGGAGTGTTTCAGGAATCATATTTTTACTACTGACACTCTGTATTTTCAAATCATCAGCTCAGGTGTATGATTTTTCAAAGGATCCTGAAAAGTTTCAAAGCGAAATCAGGACTTTATTTAAAGGAATTCAGGTTGAAAAAACGAATAAAATTGTTGATGAATTCCTGTTAAAATTAAAAAACGATCAGTTTTCCGCAGAAGAATTTTTAAAAATTGTGAACACCTGCAATTTCATGTTAAAACTTCACCTGAAGGCACTTCCTCATTTCGAACAATATCTTGAACTTTTAAATGCCTACAAGAACAATTTTATTACTATCGACAAATTTAATCAATGGGATGAAGTGTACAGGGAAGTTGCCAAAAACAATAAACGCTATCTGGACGATTTCAATGCCTGTATATTAGCTCTTTTTTCTCAGAACGCTGTTTACAGTGAAGTCAGCAAAACATGGAAAATCAATACTTTCGACTACAACATTATCTATGAAAAAGTTCCTCAGATAGTCGTAGAGCATCCCATTAGCCTCACCTGCCGGACAAAGGAAGACACCCTGATTATACACCAGACGACAGGTATTTATTATCCTATTGATTATAAATGGCGAGGTTCAAATGGTTTGGTCAACTGGAGAAGGGTTTTACTTGACACGACAGAGGTATATGCCAAAATCAGGAACTATGTCATCAATACCAAATCCGCTGAACTTGAAGCAGATTCGGTTGAGTTTTGGAATAAAAGATATTTTTCCAACAAACTTTTTGGCAAGCTGTGGGATAGGGCTATGACCACCTATTCCGGTGTAAATTCCAAATATCCAAAATTCAGGTCATATAAGGCTGTTTATATTCTGGATAAATTATCTAAAAACGTACTCTATATAGGGGGATTCACGCAGGAAGGAATTGATATGCTGGGCTCGAGCAGTATGGATATTCCGGGGGAACCCAAAGTCAAAGCGAGAGTAATTATCTCATATAAAGGGAAACCTACCCTTAGAGCAGAATCAGATGCTTTTCTAATTACACCTGAAAAAATTGTTGCCAGCAATTCCACGGTTTCGATTTATTACCAGAAAGATTCTTTGTTCCATCCAAAAATTATCTTCAACTATTCGATCCTAACGAGAAAAATAATGCTTACCCGTGGAGACAATGGCATGTACCGGAGCCCCATGTACGATACCTATCACAAGCTTGAAATGGAATTCGACCAGCTTGAATGGAATATTGACGACCCAAAAATGGATATGCGTCTGTTCTATGGAAGTGAAGGTTCCGCATGGTTTACTTCTTCTGACTTCTTTACCGCTGAAACTTTCAATAAAATTCAGAGTGTCCTTGATTTTAATCCTGTTGTCAAGCTAAAGGAAATTTCTGTCAGAAAGAGGACTAAAGTCATTTCACAGGCAGAATTTGCCGACTATATCGGGGTTCAGCCCGAATTTGTTACTTCATTGCTGATTACCCTCACCATGCAGGGTTTTATCATTTACGATGAAGACAAAAAAACAATCTTAATCAGAGACAAAACCATACTGTATGCCAATGCAGCCGATAATAAAATGGACTACGACCTGCTGCGAATTGAATCTATCATTAAAAAAAGTAATGCAGTTTTTAGCCTCGAAAGCGGGAATCTGGACATTGAAGGAGTGGGAAATGTATTATTCAGCGACAGTCACAAGGTTTACATTTATCCGCAAAACCAGAAACTAATTATCAAGAATGACAGAAACATGGAGTTTAACGGATATGTCAGGGCAGGGCTTTTTGAATTTTTCGGTTCCAATTTTAATTTTGACTACCAGACCTTTAAAATTTCCATGAACAACATCGACTCCCTCAGGTTCTGGGTAAGAATCGACCCCACCAAGCCAACACTTATCGCATTGATACAGAGTGTTCTGCAAAATGTCAGCGGATATTTATACATCGATAATCCCAAGAATAAATCAGGGCGAATAAATTATCCGGAGTATCCCATCTTTGAGTGTACGAAAAACTCCTTTGTCTATTACGACCGAAAAGAAATTCTGGGAGGAGTGTATTCCCGCGACCGGTTTTATTTTGAAATAAAGCCTTTTAAGGTAGATAGCTTATATACTTTTACCATGGAAGGCCTTACTTTTGACGGCACCTTTCATTCAGGAGGCATTATGCCTGTGTTTGACTACCGGCTGGTTCCCCAGAAAGACAGGTCGCTTGGATTTACCAAAACAGATGTTTTTCCGCTCTACATCAATCAGGGGAAGCCAAAAGGAGAAGGTGATGTTACTATTTCATTGAGCAACAAAGGCTTAAGAGGAACCGGAAGCATAGAATACCTGACTTCGATTACCAAATCACCAGATTTTATTTTCTTCCTCGATTCTGTGAGAGCAAACAGTACCTCGTTCAACCTTGAACACAATGCCATGAACAAATATCCCAAGGTTATTGGCCAGGATGTTTTCACCCGATGGTATCCCTATAAAGATACCATGATCATCGAAAAGCTTCAGATACCCTTTAAAATCTATGAAAAAGGATATGATTTTTCCGGAAATCTGGTTCTGACGCCAGCCAGACTTAGCAGCAGCGGAACTTTCGATTACCTGAACAGTACCATTTCCTCCGGAGAATTTGTATTTACCCCCACAAAACTGCTTTCAGAAGATGCCACCCTGCGTATCGAAAGCGATGACCCGAACCTCTCAGCCATTATTGCACCCAACATTAAGCTCGATCTTGATATTGAAAAAGATGTGTTAAAAGGACAATCTATCAGCGATCAGCATAAAATCCTTTTTCCTCTTAACAGGTATCTGACCAGCATGAAAAAATTTGTGTGGTACAGCCTCGAAGACAGGGTTGAACTCAATAAGGGAGATTTTCAGACAGATAAGGATTGCTACTTTATGTCAACCCATAAAGATCAGGATTCATTGCAGTTTCAGTCAACCTATGCTGTTTATGATTTAAAAAAATACTATATCAATGCTGAGAAGATACCTTATATTCCCGTAGCCGATGCACGAATTTTCCCCTTTGAAGGCAAGGCAGTTATCGAACGTGATGCCCTGATGCAATCGCTGAAAAATGCTAAAGTTAAAGCTGATACCATTAATTTTTACCACGAACTCTATGATTGTTTAATCAATGTTTTTGGTAAATATAAATATACGGGATACGGAAAATATGACTACATCGACAAATACAAAACCAGGCAGGTGCTTAACTTTTACCAGATTCGGGTGGATGAAAGCCGAAGGACCTATGCCCGTTCAAAGATTACCGACAGCATGAATTTCAAACTCAGTCCGCAATTTAAATTTACCGGATATGCCGATTTGAACGGAAACATCAGAGAGCTTGATTTTGACGGATTTGTATTCCCCGATCATAAAAGACCGGAATTCCGCACCGGATGGTTTTCCTATCACAACCGCATCAATCCCGACTCTGTCTATTTTGCCCTCTCCTATCCAAAAGGCAAAGAAGGGCGTGAACTTTACACAGGTATTTATTTAGGCACCGATTCTCCCTATGTTTACAATCTTTTCCTTGGCTATAAAAAAGCTTTTGCCGATCAGGAGATTTTTACCGTAACCGAAGGCATCCTTTATTATGATGAAAAGAAAGCTTCTTTCGTCTTTGCTGATAAAGACAAAATCTATTATGAAGAATTAAGGGGAGCACTTTTCTCGCTGAAGCCTGCTAACGGTGATGCTTACGGGGAAGGAAAATTTGATTTTGGAGAAGATATAAAAGCTATCGACATAGCAACTGCCGGAACTTTTAATTATTTTGCCGAGAACGGTAAATTTATTTTTGATATTGTGATGACTATCCAGTTCCCGTTTGATGAAAAAGCAATGAACCAGATGATAGATGTGGTGGTTCAGTCAAGCTATTTCAGAAAAGACACACGAAACAAACGGGATGCTGTCCAGAAAGGGATAGCCGAACTGGTTCCGGATGAAAAAGAGATGCGAACGATTCTGGCAGAAATTGAAAACTTCGGACAAATTCCGATTACAAAAAACCTGACCAAAACCTTTGTCCTTTCTGATCTTAAAATAACTTTTGAGCCTGAAGAAAGAGTATTTCAGTCGGATGACAACATGCTCGGATTAATCAGCATACGCAAAGCCACTATTAACAAATACATAGGCGGAGCCATGCAATTAAGTAAAAAACGAAGTGGTACTTCATTTACATTATATCTCGAGAGCGATAAGGAAAACTTTTATTTCTTCAAATACAACTACGGCATATTCAATGTAGTTTCGTCTGACAAAGAATTCAATAAAATTTTCACTTCAACGCTGACAAAATACTCAGAAAACAAATACCGTCTGAAACGGGCAGCCCCACGTGATCTGGAAACCTTTAAAAAGAAAATGAAACTGTATTAGCATGATTGAAATTCTCATACCCGTCATCGCTTATTTATTAGGCTCAATTCCAACGGCCGTGTTGATAGGCAAATATTTTTACGGAATCGATGTCAGAGAGAAAGGGAGCGGAAATGCAGGCGCTACCAATACTTTCAGGATTTTAGGAGCAAAAGCCGCCATCCCCGTCTTGTTTATCGACATTCTGAAAGGATTTCTTGCCGTCAAACTGATTTTAATTTCAGGTCTCGGCCATCAGCCGGAAGCCCTCAAAATCCAGATGCTCTCAGGTATTCTGGCTTCTCTTGGTCATATCTTCCCTGTATTTGCAAAATTCAGGGGCGGTAAAGGTGTGGCAACCCTGACAGGCGTTGTTCTGGCTATTGAGCCCAATGCACTTTTGTTTGCATTGCCCGTTTTTATTCTGACCGTTCTTATAACCCGTTTTGTTTCTCTTGGCTCTATTCTGGCCACCGTCAGCTTACCCTTTGTTTTTCTGTTTATCCTGCATCTTACCCGCTTCGAATATCTTGTTTTTTCGCTGATAATCATCACTATTGTCATCTTTACCCATTGGAAAAATATTCTCAGATTGATGGAAGGAAAAGAAAATGCCTTCAGTTTAAACAGAAAATCACATGACAGTAAATAACCCTGATAATCAGTCAGAACGAATCAATATCCACAAAAATCATCAACTCATTCTGCACAATGATGATGTAAACACCTTTGATTTTGTCATTAAAACCCTGATGGATATTTGTCACTTTGACGAGGTTCAGGCAGAGCAGATTGCCCTTCTGACCCATTTTAAAGGAGAAATAGTCATCAAACATGGTGATAAAAACTATCTGACCGCCTTAAAGCTCTCCCTTGAAGAGGCAGGACTAACAGTTTCTATCGGATAGAAAGTTTATTTGAAGCCAATCGCCATCTGCATCTTGTCTTTTGTCTTAAACCAATGATCGAGAAGGTTGTAGAGCTCATTCGGTTGAAATGGCTTAGTAATGTAGTCATTCATTCCCTGATAGATACAGGATTCCAATTCATCACGCATGGCGCTGGCTGTCATGGCAATGATAGGTATTTTAAGGTTGAATTCTTCCCTGATAACTTTTGTTGCTTCATATCCATTCATGACAGGCATCTGAAGATCCATCAGAATAATATCATAGCTTTTCTTTCTGACCATTTCGGTTGCTATTTTACCGTTTTCTGCCACATCTATATTTAAACCCCAGTTTTTAAGAACCTTTAATGCCAGCAACTGATTGATCTTGTTGTCTTCCACAAGCAAAACATGATAATTGGTCCAGTCTTCTTCCTTGACGCTCTTAATGACAGTTTCTTCTTCTTTTTTCACTGCATTTGTGTTTACTTTAAATCCTAAGGTAAATGAGAAAGTACTTCCAACTCCCACCTTACTTTTCACCCATATTTTACCTCCCTGAAGTTCAACAAGCTGCTTGCAGATGGATAATCCCAGACCGGTGCCACCATATTTTCTTTCAGTATCGGTGGTAGCCTGAGTGAAAGTTTCAAAAATATAGGCAATTTTATTTTCAGGAATGCCAATGCCGCTATCCGACACATCAAACTGTAAATACTGTTTCCCTGATTCTTCATGTAGCAGATTTACTTTCAGCCTTACTTCTCCCTTTTCAGTAAACTTAATGGCATTTCCAATCAAATTGACAATGACCTGATTCAAACGATAGTAATCTCCCTTCAGTGATTTTGCAATATTGTCATCGAAGTCAAAATTCAGACTGATATTTTTCTCTTCAGCTTTAACACGCAATATTTTTAAAGTGGTCGAAAGCTGGTCATACAAATCAAAATCAATCTCTTCGAATTTAATTTTACCTGATTGAATCTTTGCCAGATCGAGCAAATCATTGATAATTACCAGGAGGTTGTCTCCGCTGCTTTTGATAGCTTTCAGGTAATCAATCTTCTCCTGATTGGTTTCCATTCCCAGTAAAATATTGGTCAGCCCGATGATACCGTTCATGGGCGTACGAATTTCATGGCTGATATTCGCTAGAAAACGCTCCCGCATGGCCAGCGATTCCTCAGCTATTTCTTTGGAATGCCTGAGTTCAGCCTCGATTTTCTTCCTTTCCGTAATATCCTGAATAGTCCCCAAAACGGTGTATGAATTGCCATTGTCCGGATTGCTGACAAATAATCTTGTATTGATAAATTTATGGCCGGTTGGAGTATTAATCCTGAAATCAATATCCTGCGGCTCAGCTGTTTTTATGGCCATATCGAGTGCCTGCATGACAGCTGAATAATCATCTTTATGAATTTGCTTTAAAAAATGTGAAAAAGATACATCCTCCGGGCTAAGACAAAAGATTTTTTGCCCCTCTTCCGTCATGATAAGTTCACGTGTTTCCGTATGATATTCAAAACTGCCGATATGTGCCAGTTTCTGGGCTTCTTTCAGCCGCATCTCGCTTCTGACAAGCGCCTGCTCTATTTTCTGGCGTTTCTTTTCAGTCTCATAATTTTTCAGGGCATTACGAAGACTCATCGACAAACCTTCCGGAGAAATCAGGCTTTTCGGAATATAATCGGATGCTCCCGCGCGGATAGCCTCAGCCGCCACCCTTTCGTCCCCGTAGCTTGTCAGGATGACTACAGGTATTTTTATGCCTTTTTCCCTGATGGTTTTCATCAATGTTATCCCATCAATATCAGGGAGTTTTAAATCTGAAAATATGCAATCAAATTCTTCTTTTTCCAGCATCTGAAGTGCTGTTGTAGCATCGAGGGCATAATCAATACTTAAATATGCCTCTGATTGCATTAACGACTTTTTAATTGACAATGCGTCAATACGGTCGTCATCAATAATAAGAATTCTTAGCGTATTCATGGCAATTCAATTATTTTCCAATAACTTTTCAAGGTGCCTACTGCGGCAACAAATTTTTCAAAATTTAAAGGTTTCAAAATATAACCGGCTACATTGAGGTTATAAGCATTTATCCTGTCGCTGTCTTCGTTGGAAGTGGTCATGATAAAAACCGGTATGGATTTCAGTTCCTCATCTTTTCTGATTTCACGCAAAAACTCAATCCCGTTCATTTTTGGCATATTGATATCGAGCAGGATAATCTTTGGCAACGGATTTATTTTTTCGACCCCATTTCCTCTGAGCATATTTAAGGCTTCAAGCCCGTTGTTGGCAATTATCAAAGGATTTTGCATGTTATTCTTTTTGAATGCCCTCTGTACATTCATCTGATCAACCATGTCGTCTTCAACGAGCATGATGCTTACGAGTCTTTCTTCCATAGTGTTCTGCATTTATCTTTGTTTATTAGTTTGTTACATTTAATTCTTTCGGCCAGGTAAAGATGAATTCACTTCCCTCTCCCTGTTTTGATATTAACTGAATATTTCCCCCTACAAAATCCAGAATTTTTTTTGCCAGTGTAAGGCCTACACCTGTTGTTTCCCTTACGTCTTTTGAATTGACCGTATAAAAGACTGTAAAAACCTTGCCCTGCAAATCTTCTGGTATGCCAGGACCGTTGTCTTTTACGGAAAACACATAACAATCCTCTTTTTCTTTACAGGAAATCCGGATATGGCCATCTTCCTTATCATGAAAAACAACAGCATTTTCGATCAAGGCATACAACACCTTATATAATTTACTGTGCATGGTCCTGAATACAGGCATTTTTCCGGTTTCGACCTTCATCTTTTTACTGTCAGGAATCATTTCAAGGATTTCAGCTATCATTGCTCCTGTATTCACCTCCGCCATGTCCAACTCCATCCGCCTGACTCTCGACAACTCTGTAAGGGCATTCATCATGTTTTCAATGCGTTTTACCCTGTTTTTCAATAGGTCAAAATTCTCTCTTACATCGCCAGTTGTTCCGTTTAAATCTTCATCAATCCACTCAACAAGATTATTGATAGCCCTCAAAGGTGCCTTCACATCATGCGACACGATGTAAACAAAAGACTCTAATTCTTCTGTTTTCCTTTTCAGTTCTTCTTTTAATCTGTTGATTTCTTCTGTCATAGCTGTTTATTTTTTAGGCCATGTAAAATGAAAGGTCGTTCCTTTCCCTTCTTTCGATTCAATCCATATTTTTCCGCCTTTTTCTTCAATAATCTTTTTTACAATAGATAGCCCTATACCTGTACTTTCCACAGTGTCGCGTGCTTCTATGGTTTGAAATATTCCGAAAATCTTTTCATGATATTCTTCCGGAATTCCGGGACCATCATCCTTAACCATAAATTCAACCATATTGTCGTTTTCGAAACACCTGATTTCAACATTACCTTTTGGCTTATCGTGGTATTTTACCGCATTGCTGATTAAATTGCTAAATACCTGCTGTAGGGTAATTTGTTCGGTTTCCAGAACAGGTAAACCCTGTTCAACATGAAAGGCAATCCTATCTGTAACAGCGAGATTATCAATCACATCTTTTACCAAATCCCTTACACTTACTGTCGATTTTTCTATTTTCTGGCGTCCGACCCTGGAATATTCAAGAATCCCGTTGATCAGATTTTCCATCCTGTTGACCCTACCTCGCATCAGACGTATATGGTTTTCAACTTCTTCCGGTACCTCTCCCAAATCCTCAATGATCCATTCCGATAAGTTGTTGATGGCTCTGAGCGGAGCTTTCAAATCATGAGATACAATATAGGCAAACTGATCAAGCTCTTTATTGGCTTTTTCCACTGCAATTAAAGATTCTTTGAGTTTCCTTTCGTTTTCTTTCTGTATGCTGATGTCCTGAGCAACAATGACGATAAAGTTTTTATTAAAATCTTTCAGATGATTGACAGAAACAAGTACCGGTATCTTTTTCCCGGTCTTTGTCATAAACTCTGTTTCAAAAAGGCTTCCCTTCCCGAACCCATTCAGATTGAATATTTTACTGACATGATTCCCGATAATTTTTTCCGGTTCACAGCCTAACTTTTCACAGGTAGTCGGATTAACCGTTTTAATAATGTTGTGTTCATCAAGAACAATCAAAATATTCCCCATATTCTGGAAAATATCATTCAGGTAATTTTTAGCGCTGGCTGTTTCTATTAATTTCATGGAACTTTTAACACTTGCCCTGATAACCAGAAAAACAAACATGGCACCTCCGAGAAAAACCATACCCGTTATAAATGCCATTATGTCCATTTTGTCTAAAAAAACCAACACCAAAGCACCAATGTAGCCTAATAAAAATGAAACAATGAAATAGGAAAGTATCTTCCATGATTTGAACATCTTACCTTCCTGAAGGCTAAGAAGCTGGCGGGTCTGAAAGATGGATAACACCATGAAAATAATACCGCCTCCGATTAAAACTGCTGATATTGTCTGCATCTTCTTAAATTTTTAAAATTATTCGGTTTTAATTTCCGATTTTTGCTCAAAAATAAAAAAAACGGTTGGGGCAAATGCAAATTTATTTTAATTTTCATAAGACAAAAAACTGATAATCATTCATTTACAAATAAAACTTTTAACATGTTTCTGGAAGGAAATTTATTCAAACTTGCTGCTGAATACAACGACCCGGTCAGCTATTGGCTCCCGCTGAATGAAAAACTTGTTTATCTGAATGAACTCATTGGGCATTCAGTTAAAATTCATTATCAAGGGATTATTAATTGTATTAAATGTGGCAGAAGGACACCGAAGTCATATCAGCAAGGCTTTTGTTACCAATGTTTTATGACCGCCCCCGAAGCTGATCCCGGCATTATAAACCCTGAACTGGACATGGCTCACGAAGGGATATCTCGTGACATGGAATGGGCAAAAACCTACAGCCTGGTCGAACACACCGTCTATCTGTCGATCACAAGCGGAATAAAGGTGGGCGTAACACGAAGCTCTAATGTTTATACCCGTTGGATTGATCAGGGTGCAAGCCAGGCCATTTCGCTGGCAAAAACTCCCTACAGACATCTGGCAGGAATTATTGAAGTGGAACTTAAAAAACACTTTAACGACAAGACCAACTGGCAAGACATGCTATGTGGCAGAACGAACGGAAATACCGATCTGATTGCCGAAAAGAAGAGAGCTGCTATGCTCCTGCCTGAGGAATTAAAAACATATCTGACTGAAGATGATTCAATTACGCATATTAATTATCCGGTTACCCGGTATCTCGACAAAGTTAAAAGCATTGATATTGAAAAGCTGACAGGATTTAGCGGCATACTAACCGGAATTAAAGGACAGTATCTGATGTTTGACGACATGGTGCTTAATGTCAGAAAGTATGGCGGATATTTGGTCAGTTTTGAATACTGATGCGCACAGAAAAAAATATTTTATTTCTGTCGTTCAGCCATTATTTTCTTAATGTTTTCATCAAATTCGGGATATTTGCTCCTAAGCTTATCAAAATTTTCCTTTGAAAGCCTGTACAGGTCGCAATAGGTAACTGCCTTGACACTTGCTGTCCGTTTTTCATCTTTCAGCAATGCTGTTTCACCAAATGGAGAGCCTGCGCCAAGTTTGTTGATTACCTTATTATCTATCAGTATTTCCACTTCGCCTGAACTTAAAAAATACATACAATCACCATATTCTCCCTGCGTGATGATGTAATCGTTAGGTAAGAATACCACGGGTTCCAATAACTGAACAATTTCTTTGATGAAGATTTCATCGGTATGTTGGAAAAGCGAAACTTTCGCAATAATGTCACGGTTGAGGTGCATTAAAATCTCAGTGGAAAGGGTATGCGGCAGGTCTGTAAAGAGATTGCCTGTATCAAATCCTTTTCTGGTTTCCCATAGATAGTAATAATAGTTTTTAACTTTGTTCTGAATGGAAATTGGCAGATTTTTCGACTGCATACTGACATTTATTTCTTCCATGTGTTTCATAAACTGAGCCCTTGCCATATCAATATTGGCAATTAAAAGGGAAATATTACCAATGATATAGCCAAACACACCCACACCAATAATCTCTACAATAATGGTATAGATAATCTGAAGATTACTGTTTTTATCAGGGGAATAATCTCCATAACCAATGGTGGCAATGGTAGTCAGTGTCCAGTATATTGCCCTGATATATTGATCGAAAAAACTTCTGTCTTTTTCACTTGCACCGATTCCACACCAGCCCAATGCAATAAAATTCACACCGATTATAAACCAAAATCCCAGAGCAATCAAACGCCTGACATTTGGATTAAAATTAAGGCTTTCCTGTATTTCTCCGAAAATATGCCTTATTTTATACAGTTTAAGGATGGGAAAGCCATACAAGACAAGCATGAAATAATGCAGAAATGTCTTATTCTCCTGTTGCCCAAATATGAGAAAAGCAAGAAAAAAAAATGGTATAAAAGCAAGAAAATCAGTAATAAAAAATGTTTTTAAATAATTTCTGGCAATCATCCTCTGATCGCAGATCACTTCATATTTAATCCGGATATCCATAAAAAAGCTCAGAAAAACATCCATGGCAAACACAAAAACAATTATCCAGTAATAAATATCAGGTCGTATCAACCCAAAACTAATCCGGTAAGAAATAACTATTGATGAGAAAAGAATAAAAATCAAAATAAATATGTTCCAGAATACATTAAATCTGCATTGATTGGTAATGACAGGAATTTTATTCAATAATGATTTCAAAAGCATGATTTTTATAAAATTTCAGTGATTTTTTGAGAGCTAAAGATAACGATTCTAACTAAACTAGTCTAATTGGTTGAATGACCTGTATGCATTTTTCTTTTTCCCCTTGCCAAAGAGGCAAAAACACCGGCAAAACAAAGGACAGCAAATAACAGTAACGATACATTGACGGTTTTCATAAATGCCGGTAAAGCAGCAGGGGTAATTTTAATTTTGCCAACAAAAAAGTTGATGAAAAACATTACTATCACCATGCTGATCATTTGACCGAGCAAACGCATGGTACTCAGGGTAGCCGAAGCAATTCCCAGAAAACGTTTTTCCACAGAACTCATCACTGCATTGGTATTCGGAGAAGAGAAAAGCGCAAAACCCAGCCCCAGAAACATCAGAAAACCAATTATATAGGTCAAACCAATATCCTTGTCAATAAAAGACAAAAAGAACAAGCCGACAGAGCTGACCGCCATTCCGAGAGAAGCCAGAATTCTGGGATCAATTCTGTCAGACAACCTGCCAAACAGAGGGGTAAAAACAGCCATCACAACAGGCTGTGAAACCAGTATCATTCCGGCTTCTTTAGGTGTAAAACCTTTGGCATACTGAAGAAAAAGGCTCAGAATGAACCCAACCCCGAAAGTAGCTGAATAGTTGATAAAAGCAGCCAGATTGGAAAAAGCGAATATTTTGTTTTGGATCAACATCCTGATATTCAGGAGGGGATGTTCGTTTTTATATTGGAGATAAACAAAAACACTTAATAACACTAAACCAGAGAGTGTAAAAGTAACCGAATAATCAGAAGGCAGATGAGAAAGGCCATAAATTAAGCCAAGAATTCCAAATGAATAAAAAACAGCACCTTTCCAGTCAAATCTTTCACCTTTCGCCTCTGCCCAGTCCCCTTTCAGAAAAAGCAGAATAATCAGAATAATTACCATGCCGACAGGAATCATCAGATAAAAAATGCTTTGCCACCCAAGGTATTCAGTCAGAAATCCGCCAAGGGAAGGTCCTAAAGCCAATCCTACGTATGTAGTTCCTGTTACATAGCCAACAGCCCTTCCACGCCTTTCTTTAGGGTAAACTGAAAGAACCAGTGCGAGCGAAGTAGTAAACATCATAGCACTTCCCAAACCCTGTAATGCACGGGATAAAATAAGCATGCTCCCGGTATAGGATAATGCGCATAAGGTGGTAGCCAAAGTAAAAACCAAAACACCTGTCAGATAAACTTTCTTCCTGCCGACAAGATCGGCAATTCTGCCAACAGGTACAAGAATCATGGATGAAGCCAGTAAAAATGCACTCGCTACCCATCCCAGTGAAACAGCATTCATCCCGAGCTGTTTCCCGATAACAGGCAGAGCAATGTTGATGGAAGACCCCATAAAAGGAGTAAAAAAGGAGCCGATTACGGCTACGGATAAGGCAGCCCTCAAAATGGTTTTTTCGTTGCTCAACTTTTAATGTCTGTTTTCTTTTCATGGCAAATGTATTTATTTTGAATCATCAATGAATGTCCCGCCAATCATTTATCTCTGGCTGAATAAAACCCAAGCATGAATATTTTCTATCTTTGCGGTAAAATAATTTATTGCTAATAAATGACCCCACAGGAATTAACTGCCATCTATCTGGCAACAGCAACAGCCATTTTCATCGAAGGTGAAACTGCCCTGATTGCGTCTTCCTTTGCTGCTAAAATCGGTTATTTAAATTTCCCGCTTGTATTTTTCATTGCTTATTTCTCAACTATATCTTACGACTGGGTCTGGTTTTTTATAGGCCGGTGGAGAGGCAGAAAATATATTGAATCCAGAAAAGGGCTTCAAAAAATGAAAATAAAAGTGGACAACTTCCTCAATAAAAGGCAAACCTTGTTTCTGCTTATTTATCGTTTTCTCTATGGATTCAGAGGTGCTATTTGTCTGATTGTAGGCCTTAGCCAGGTGAAGGCAAAAAAATTCATTTCGCTCAGCCTCATTACTACCCTGATATGGACTGCTATTTACTCCGGACTTGGGTTCTTTTTTGGAAAAGTATTAGAAAAAAAGCTGAGCAATTTTCAAAGCTCAGCTCCTTTTATTTTGCTTGGAATAGCCTGTCTGGGGATTATTCTTTACTCCATTACCACTTACTCTACCGGTAAAAAGTTTTTTAAAAGTAAAGAATAAAAATCACCACATAAACAGTTTTTTGTTGTCAATATACTGACTGATGTCGCCATCCAAAGCCCCTAAAAACAAGACTACGGTATCGACTATCTGCAGGATTCCGCAGCCTCCGCCTGTAAGCAGATAGGCAATAAAAACCCCGGTACCAGACCCCAGATAAATTCTGTGCAGGCCAGAAATACCGGTAACATAAAATACCATGCTCAGGGCAAATGCCACCCATGGATCCTTCTCGTAAACCATTGATTGTGAAGCATTCGGAAGATTAACCGATAAAACATTATTCATGTTCAAATCAGTCGATTCCTCTGCTACATTGAACATCTGGTTTAATTCTTCATCATTTATTTTATAAGGAGATGAAGAAAGCAACGGAATAGCCGCGAAAAAGGCAATAACGGTTAATAGCACATTTTTCATAAGCTCAAATTTAAAATTTCCCCAATTTAATTGTAAATGAATAACTTAAACCATTAAAGGCGTTTGATTCTGTTTCATAGAGTTTCAGGTCTTCGACAAGGCGGTAATTTACCCCTATTCCAAAGCGAAGATTTTTGACAAAATTCAATTCAAGATTTATTCCCGGCTCAATTACCAGAAACATATCGGAGTCTTCCCTTTTGTAGCTGAAACCAATCTCCGGATCCCAAAAAAATGTTTCGTCAATATAAATAGCACCACCACCACCCAATAAACATGGGAAAGAAACATGGACAGGAAATTTTGGCATCAAGGTAGGTTCAATGTAAAAGCCCCCGTAAGTCATATAGAGGGACAATGACCTCGGATTTGACCCCGACCAGCCTAAATCCCGTTTCACAGTGGACGTCAGGCTGTAGCCTCCAAGCCCGAACGACATCCAGTGATTCATGATCCAACCTCCGCGAAAACCGGTAAAATATACCTGCCGGCCAAACATTTCAGGTTGAAAGGCAATTGACATCGACCCGAATCCACCTTTTGCCACTTCTTTATTTCCGAAAATCGTCTTTATTTCATTTTTCTGTGCCTGAGTGTTCATGGCAAACACCATAAAAACAGCCATCAAAATCAATCTTAACTCTTTCATATTGTTTATTTTAGAACTTATACAAAACTGAAAAACCTATATCAAAAACACTGCTGCCTAACTTTTTGTAAGGACCAAAAATATTCAATGCCGGCTTAAAATCAAGGCTGACAATCACGGGATAGGTTTCAAGCCTGTATTCAACTCCCGCCAATACATCAAAACCCAGATTGGGGAAACTCACTCTCCGCTCTTTGGTTATCTCATTCCCATTGTCATCAATAGCCTTGTAATATTCTTTTTCCCTGTAAAAACCAATATGTCCGCCAAATCCATAATGAAAAAAGAATCTGTCGCTATAAATCTGTGATAATGGATCATTGTAAAAGTACAATCCGGTCAGTAAAGCTCCTTTTTCTTTGTTGTAGGCAATCAGCTCAAAAGCATTTTCATAGTCCAGGTAGGATTTATAAACAAAGCCGGCCCCAGCACCAAATCGCAGGCCAATGGCCTGAAAATCCTGTCCTTTAGTTGTTTTTAACATCATGAATATCAGATTAAAAAACAATAACAGTAGTAATTTACCTCTGCCAAACATAAACTTGTATTAAAAATACCCGAATTTAAAAGAAGCATTAATAGAAAGACCTGACATATCTCTGTCATCAAGGTTTTCCAGGAAGGTACCGGAAATCAGGCGATAACTGGCTCCCAATGAAAAACGCATGAATGACAATAAATTGAGCTGAATATCTATTCCCGGTTCCAGTACAAAAAAAGTGGAGGATTCGATCAGGGCATTATCGAAAAATAAGTTGTAGTCGCGGTAATACAACTTTGCACTACCGCTTCCGATTAACAAAGGTATTGACAGATTGATTGCTTTTGTCGGGAAAAGCATGTATTCAAAAAGAACTCCTCCATAGCCAAAATTCAGCCTGCCGGTTGAATCATGTCCTAAACCATCAGAAAGAACTAACCTGACCGGTGTTGACAAACCCCATCCTCCTCCGCCAAGTACGAGCTGATGATTCAGGATGCAGCCCCCTTTCCCGCCCAGTAACAGTGAGGCATGGTTGGAAATACTTGTAAATTTCATATCAAAGGAACCATATCCCCCGAATTTAAGTTCATTCCCAAAAAGTGTTTTAATTTCGTCATCATTCTGACTGAATGCCGCAGTGGCATTTAGCAAGATAATTGCCAGTAAAAGTCTTTTCATCTTGATTTATTTTTGTCTGATTATTTTTCCTGTTCCCAGCGAATTTACTGTAATTTCAGCATCTCCGAAATAATAAATGTTCCCTGTTCCGAATATTTCAGCATCAATTTTTTTATTTGCTGCTGTAAATATATTTCCTGTTCCGATAATTCTTGCCTTGCAGGTATCACTGACCAATGAGGCAGTGTTTATTTCACCCGTGCCGTTTAACCTGAGTTGCGATTTCCGGCAGTTCCCCTGAAGCTGAATATTACCTGATCCGGTAATTTCCACCTGAATTTCTTCCGCTTCAACATCAAGCTCCACTTTCCCGCTTCCAGAGGCCTGTGTATTCAGAAACTCCACCAGCAATTCGTCAAGGTCGATACTGCCTGTTCCAATTAACTCAACTTCAAGCTTTCGGGCTTTTAATCCGACCGACTTGACCAAACCTGAACCTGTCATCTTAATTTTCCTGATTTCCGGGGCATGAACATAAATTTTAACAGGCTCACAGGATTTGATCCTTTTATTTTCAAGTGTCCCGATATTCAGTGTTTTGCATGCCACAGCAGTTTCAATGTCTTTCATGACGCTTTCTTCTGCCTCTATGTATAGCTCATATTTCTGATCCTGAACAATGTACAGCTCAAACGGGCCGTTCATCACCACCATATCAAATTCAGAAACCGACCGCCATTCTTTTGTTACCTGAGCAAATAAAGCAGGATTCAGCAAAACGAACAACAGAACGAAAAAAATCAGCTTTTTCATTTTTCTCAATTTTACAACCTGATAATTTTACCACTGCCACTGATATTCATATCAATAGCCGGACTTCCTTTATAATAGACGCTTCCACTACCACTAATTGTTACATCCAGTAACTGGCTTACATTTACCCATGCCGAACCTGAGCCACTTATTCTAACTTTACAATAATCCTGCATGAGGTCAACCAGACGATAATCACCCGAACCTGAAATCAGCAAGTCGGTAGTCTCAGCATAGCCTTTGGCTTTAATCATGCCTGAACCACTAATGACTGATTCAAAATAATCTGTTTCAAGATAGTCAAAATTTGTATATCCTGAACCTGAAACATTGGCTTCAGTGTTATCTGCAATCAGCTTTTCTATTTTTATATCCCCTGACCCCGAAATTACCGTTTTCATATCTCTGACATTCAGGCTGTCGCTAAAAATATTGCCTGAGCCTGAAATGACTATCTTATTCAGATCGGGGGTATGAACAAATACTTTAATCGGATAGGTTTCCCTCAGGCAATAATTATCCCTTGTCTTAATAATCAGGTTCCCTCCGAGAATGCCCGTTAATACATAAGGAATCAGGTTCTCCTCTGCTTCTACTTCTACCCAGTAAGCTGTATCCTGAATAATGTAAGTCGTAAAGTCGGTTGTCAGGTTAACACTGGTGAATAATGGCAGGGATCGTGTTTCCTGATCCACTATTCCGTTTCCATAAATACATGGATAAAAATAATCATCACATGAACTTATTAACATCACTGCTGCACTGATGATTGTCAGTGCTAAACCAATTTTAAAATACCTTTTCATCGTTTTCATTTTTTCTCTTAATGACAATGTTTTTCATCATGGGTTGCATATTCCCTTTATCTGTATAAAATTTTTACCGAACCTTTTACTGCATTAATAATTACCTTAACTCCACTCTCTCCGGCATCACCAAAAACACCCGTTGTTTTATACTGTTTGGTATCTTTATTAATTAATTGTGTGTTTAGAACCATCTGTTGGGGATAATTAAACGAAACATCCGTGTGAGTAAGGTTAAAATTAAAGCTGCTCCCCGGCTGGAAAAACAGCGTAATATCAGTATAATTGGATTTAAGCTGAATACCCCTGAACATTTTATCAATCATTTCGAGATTGAGCGAGCCAAATGACGTTTCCATATTCATATCATCATCAAATCTGTAAACCATCATTTTGGTGAAATAAAGCTTTCCCTTTATAGTTCCGACCCTTTTCAACTCGATAACATCCCTCCTCGAATCAATTTCAAGTGTTGATACTTCAGAAAGATTTACATTGGATGATTTTGAAATAAGGTTAAGCTTCCCGGCTTTTTCAAGACTGATAGTAGAAAACTGGCAATTTAATGCTCCTTCCGGCATGTATTGTATAGAGGCTTTTCCAAACTTAATTTCAATATTGGAAAAAGAAGATAAGTCGGCTATCCTCAGATCTCCGTGAGCAAGGTCGATATCGAGCGGAGCCCTGACATTCCCTAAGTAAATATCCCCAAAACTATTTTTGATTTTCAGGCGGTTAGCAGAAGGGAGATACACGGTATAGTCAATCACGGCTTCGGCACCTATGGTCATAAAGGCATTGGTGATATTATCTATTTCTGTTTTTATAGTATTGCCCGAAGAACCTATAAGCGTTGTAGCCCTGACATAATATTCTGAAACAGAAAAGTTAAAGTTCAGCAATGTTTCAAGTTTTTTAATCTTATCCTGTGTTTTGGCAGTCATCTCAAAATTGATAACTATCCTGACAGAATCCTTTTCCCAGTTGATTACTTCAACTTTACCGAATTTATTGGTTATTTCAACAATCTGTTGTGGTGTAAGCTTATACGACCTGATCAGCCGCCTGCTTTCTTTGAGTGTCTGAGCCGGCAGCATCAGCGCTGTCAGGACTAATGCCGTTATCAGCAGGAGTATTTTCAAGTTCCTCATAATGATATATTTTTATTGTCTGATGACTTATTTTCACTTTCTCTGGCTTTCCGCAACTGAAACAGTACTTCTTCGAGTATATTCAGTTTAAGGCGGTAATTTTCAATAAGTTTCACGATTATTTCTTCATTATTAATATTGTTTCCAAGCTCAGCCTTCAATTCTTTGCAGGCTTGGTCAAGCTCTTCCAGATCGGCTTTAACATCTGCTTTCACTGATTGAAATTCAGGGTAATTTCTATTGAGTTCATCCAGCATT
Organism: Sphingobacteriales bacterium; assembly: GCA_012517435.1. NCBI lineage: Bacteria > Pseudomonadati > Bacteroidota > Sphingobacteriia > Sphingobacteriales > Sphingobacteriales bacterium. Next base: position 31,169 of record JAAYUY010000050.1, read on the forward strand.
AAGTTGACCTGATGATTGTAATAAACCTCAGCTTCAAGGATTTCATTTTTTTCAGCTTCCATAGTCTTTTCTGACTCTGCCAATGACTGATTATCTGTGGTGTTCCTGATAAACTTTTCATACACAAATACAGAAACAAATGCAATGGCAAGCACTGCGGCAATCCTGAGCGGATAATACCAGATGGTTTTGCTCTTTTGCAGGGGAGTTTTCAGCTGATGTGCAATATTTGACCATACTTCAGGTGATGGCTCATAGACATCAAACTCATCGCGATGGTCTTTTACAAATTTTTCAAAACGCTCACTCATTTCAGGCTGATTTTAAAATTTCCTTAATTTTATTTTTTGCTCGCATATACTGTGTTTTCGAGGTCGATTCCGAAATGTTCAGAATCTCCGCAATCTCTTCATGGTCGTAGCCTTCAAGCAGGTAAAGGGATAAGATGATCCGGTAGCCATCGGGCAATAGCTGAATGGCTTTTCTTACTTTTTCCACTTCGTACATTAATTCATCCTCATCCATGCTTTCATCAGGTAAATCTTTTTTAAATACATTCTCCTGATATTCTATGTCAATCTTTTTCTTTTTAATGGCATTGATGCACTTATTGACCACTATCTGCTTGAGCCATGCACCAAAAGTTGATTCAAACCGGAAGGTATGCAGCTTAAGAAAGGCATCAGTAAATGATTCCTGTAAAATGTCTTCAGCTTCTTCCCTGTTATTCAGCATACGCCAGCAAATACTAAACATTCCCCGCGAGTAGTTTTGATACAACCGGTATTGTGCCTGACGGTTGCCTTTCATGGCCTTCTCGACAAGCGCACGGTCGTTATGAACAAAATCTACCTGCAAGTTATGTTTTGTTTTCAATGTTTAATGACAATCATTCAGTTCTCAGGTTGCATGCAGCTGTGAATATTTCTTAAGAAAAGCAAATTTCCTGAATTATTCCGAAAAATAAAAAGCTCATTTCTCTGATTCAGTCTCCGGATTTCCCCCATTTCCCTTATGATGACAAAAATTTGTCAAAGTTTCACCCAAATTGAAATTTTGTCTTTCCAGATTTGAAATTTTGTCTATATGTATCTGACAATGAGAATATTAGATTGACAAATTGTAATTTTCCAGGTCATTTCTTCAGCAATTTTTCAATGGCATTTTGATTGAAAATTAATGGGCAAATTAAAAAATGATTGTTAAACAATAAAAAATAAAGGAGGACAAAGCTATGGCACTCGTTAAATGGAACAGGGACGACAGATTCCCGGTATTTTCAAGGTTTTTTGAAGACTTTTTCAATGATGAACCCTTTTTCCCAAGCAGTTGGATGAACAGGGTTCCTGCTGTTAACATTCTGGAAAACAAAGATTCTTTTTCGGTCGAACTTGCTGCTCCGGGATTGAACAAAAACGATTTTAAAATCAATCTCGAAAACAATCTGTTGACGATTGAATGCAGCAAGGAAGATAAAAAAGAAGAAAAAGACGAACGTTTTACCAGAAGAGAATTCTGCTACTCCAGCTTCCAGCGTTCATTCACGCTGCCCAACACCATCGATACCAATAAAATTGACGCTAAATATGAAGATGGTGTCCTGAAAATCAATCTGCCAAAGAAAGAAGAAGCTAAAGAAAAACCTGCCAGACAGATTTCTATCAAATAACAACCCTATTCACTATCCAGCATAAGCCGGGGAAATATCCCGGCTTTTTTTATTTTGAAGGCTTCAGTTCCAGCATCTGCCCCTTAAAGGTGGCATCAGGGTAAAGCAAATATTTTTTTCTGATCAGCAGGAACTGATTTATATCTGATTGCCAACTCTTTCTGATATTTTCCGGCTGCTCCCCTGCAATTATCTGCTTTCTGAGCTCATCAGTTCCGGCAAGTTTATCAAAAAAGGAATTGAAAAATGTCTCCTTATCGGGAGAATTGTCATAAAAACCAATCAACCAATGTAAATACAGCATATCTGTATTGACAACAAACTCATTGGCAAAATCAGTCAGCTTAAAGCCAGAGCAGGTTTTTCCCTCATAGAGGGGTTTATCAGCAATTCCCGGAATTGATTGAGGAGTAAAAGTAAAATTTCCCTGAGTGAAACCTGGTTTACCGATAACTTCAAAAGGGAAGCCGGTACCTCTGCCAACACTCACATCCGTGCCCTCAAAAAAACACAATGATGGGTACAAAATCATGGCTTCACGTGTACGAAGATTGGGGGAGGGTGGTATTTCAGGATAATATCGGGTATCATGATCATATCCTGACAGGCTGATTACCTTCAGCTTACATCTGATTCCGTTTTTCAGCCAGCCTTCTCCGTTCACCATCAGGGCATATTCGCCTATAGTCATTCCATAAACAACCGGAACTGGATGAAGACCGACAAACGATGTATAAGCAGGTTTTAAAACAGGTCCGTCAACATAATAAGCATGGGGATTTGGTCTGTCGAGTACCATCAATGAAACATTGTTCTCCGCACAGGCTTCCATGACGTAAGCCAAGGTTGAAATATAGGTAAAAAACCTCACGCCCATATCCTGGATGTCAAAAACAACCAAATCCAATCCTTTCAAATCTTCTGGAGCGGGCTTTTTCTTATCACCATAAAGAGAAATAACCGGAATCTTTGTCTTGCCATAGTAGCTGTTTCCTACCTTCTCCCCAGCCGACACATTTCCCTGAAGTCCATGCTCAGGCGTAAAAATTTTAACCACCTGCATACCCGAATGTAAAAGACTATCAATCAGTTGTGTTTTGCCGATCACTGAAGTCTGATTAACAACAAGGCCAAGTTTTTTACCACTGAGAAAAGGAAAATATTCATTTGTCTGTTCTGCACCGGTTTTAACCTGAGCATTCACTAAATTTGCCAGGCAAATAATCATAAAAAGAACCAACAAAAAACTGTGTTTTACCATATTAACCGGAAATTAATTTAACGAAATCATTGAATCTTGAATTATACATAGCAAAAAGGCTTACTTTCAGGTCAAAACGAACATTTTCAAAGACTATTGTTTTCATTGCCATCTTTGCCATTGCCCTGAGTATTGCCATCATGATCATTTCCATCTCTATTGTCAAAGGGTACCAGAAACAAATCAAGGAAAAGCTCACCGGCTTTGCCTCTCATATTCAGGTAACGCGTACAAAATTAGTGTACACCTATGAAAGCGAACCCGTAGATTATTCACAAAACTATGTACGAACGATTCAGAAACACCCGGGTTTTGATCATATTCAGGTGTTTGCCAATAAACCGGGTATCATTTCAACTGCCAGCGATATTGAGGGTATCATTTTAAAAGGCGTTTCAGCTGACTTTAAACCTGATTTTCTGAAAAAAATGATGGTTTCGGGAAAGATTCCCGATTTCTCCCGTTCTTCCGCTGAAAACAGCATCGTGATTTCCGAATTCATTGCCAAAAGGCTTCAAGTTAAAACAGGAGACCCGCTTATTGTTTATTTTGTTCAGAATCCACCCCGGACCCGTAAATTCACCATTTCGGGCATTTACAGTACCGGAATAGAAGAACTGGATAAGGTTTTCGCCATTTGCGACATCAGGCACATTCAAAAACTGAATGGATGGCAGGAAAATCAGATTGGCGGTTATGAAATATTTATCAATGATTTTAAACAAATTCAATTCCTGAACGAAATTTCCCGCGCTGCAGCCCCCTTCGACCAGGACTCAAAAATGATTACCGAAATTTACCCTCAGATCTTCGACTGGCTTAATTTACTGAATGTCAATGTAAGGGTCATTCTGATTCTTATGATTCTCGTAGCAGTCGTAAACATGACAACAGCTCTGCTGGTGATTATTGTCGAAAAAACTTCCATGATAGCCATACTTAAATCACTGGGAGCAAGGAATTTCTCTGTGTCAAAAATTTTCATTTATCATTCAGCCATGCTTATCTCTGCTGGTATTCTGATTGGAAATATCTTTGCCTTTACCCTTTTATTTCTTCAATATCAGTTTCATTTTTTCACACTTCCTCCCGAACATTATTATTTGAGTTATGTTCCGGTGATGTTTACCTGGGATCTTTTTATCATTCTAAATGTTCTGTCATTTTTGCTCTGTACGCTGGCAATGCTCATGCCTGCTGCTTTCGTTTCTCGCATCTCACCCATCAGGGCACTGCGATTTCAATAACTCCTTCCTTTTAATTATTCCTCAGTAGTCTTCATTCCTGCTATTTTTCAATTAATCAGAGTTATTGCTCATAAAAAAAGTAACCTCTTTCTTTTCAGCGGAATTATCCTGTAAGCAAAAGAATGATCTGATAAATATCAAGTTATATAGATGTGACTGTTTTAAATACGATGGCTATGAAAAAGATTGTAACTCAAGGGATTCTGCTGTTTATATCAAGCTATTTCCTGATATTGGTAAATGTCAATGCACAAAGTGTCAGATTCGACAGAGACAACAATAACGGAATCCATTCAAAAAGCAGTTCTGCATTAAATCTGACCACACAAGGCACTGTTGAAGCATGGTTTTATCTGGATAATTACGATAATTTTGCCGGAATTGTCCATAAAGGCGACAGAAAAGATTTCAGTGATGAGGCTTACACCCTTCAGTTATGGAATAACAATAAATTATATTTTGCGCTTGTCAACGGGGCCAATGAGGTATCATTGCAGACATCTTCTTCGCTCAGTACAGGCAGGTGGTATCATGTTGCAGCATGCTGGAACCAATCCGGTATTGATTTATATTTAAACGGACAACTTGAAAATACAACCTCAAGCTCTCTTACCTTATCTTATTCCAACCTGAGCGACACCACCCGCAACGGATTAAACATTGGCATGCAGTTAAATGAGGATTACGATAAAACGTACAAGAAACTTAGTTTAAGTGGCTATGTTGATGAGGTAAGAATCTGGAACACCAAATTAAGTGCTTATCAGGTTCAGAAAAGGATGTTTGAAGAAATCACCAGTTCTGATTCTCTATGGAATAATCTGATTGGATACTTTAAAATGAATGAAGGAACAGGAAAAATGGTTTATGATATTAAAAACAATAGTAACCCGGGTATTTTTATCCCTAATACAACAAAACGTCCTGTATGGTATTCAACAGCCTTTCCGAAAGAAATTACTTGGACAGGAACAAGCTCAGACGACTGGGACAACGAAAACAACTGGGATATTAAAATTAAACCTCATGGTTATGCAAAGGTAAATATCCCTTCTTCAGCCTCAAACTATCCTAAAATTCAAAACTCCAACTCAAAGGCAAAAGACATGAATATCGAATCAGGGGCATGCCTCCGGGTTTCAAGCAATAAAACGCTGAATGTCAATGGAGACCTGATATTGAAAGCAGGGAATAATAAAACTGCAGCCATACTGGATGAAGGGAATGTTTCTGTTACAGGAAATATTATTATTGAAAGAATTATCACTGCAAACGGGTGGCACTATGTTTCGTCACCGGTTGCAAATGCAAACAGCAACTATTTCTGGGGGTCAGCATTGTACTACTATAATGAACCAACCTCTGAGTGGGTAAAAGTAACCAATAACCAGACACTGACCACAATGAAAGGATATGATGCATATATCAAAACTAACAACAAAACCATCAACCTTCAGGGCAACCTGAACAAAGGGAATTACAGCATATCACTGACAGCCGCAAAAGATGGATACAATCTTGTCGGGAATCCCTACCCCTGCACCATTGACTGGGATGCAGCCAGCGGATGGACAAAAACAAATATCACAGGTGCTATATATATTTGGGACCCTGCCATTAACAATTATATGAGCTATGCAAACGGTGCTGGCACAAATGGTGGTTCGAGATATATTCCGGCTACTCAGGGATTTTTTGTAAAAGCTAATGCCGGAGGTGGAAGCCTCGCCATTAATAACAACGCCAGGGTCTCCACTATGTCGGTCAATCACAGGTCAACGGCTTCCAATGTACTTTCCCTTAAGGTTTTGAATGAAAATTATTCCGATGAAACCATCATCAGGTTTAACTCCAATGCTTCATTTGAATTTGACGATCAATATGATGCAGACAAATTACTGAGTTTCGACCTGAATGTTCCTCAAATCTTTACTGTCAATTCTGACCAGAGAAATTATTCTATCAATACCATCCCTGAACTGGTCAACTCATATTCTGTTAATCTTTCATTGATTGCCAATATAACCGGTAACTATCAGATAAGTCCGGATTTTCTAAACATGGATCCGGGGATTGAAGTATTTCTGGAAGATAAATTCAACGGCAATATTCATAACCTTCGCCAGGGAAATTATTTATTTACATCAACCAATATCGACAATCCCGACCGCTTTGTCCTTCATTTTATTCAGTCAAAGAAAATTACCGATCTTTCGGAAAACGCAGATAATCAGATTCGTATCTTTAACAGCAGCCATCATCTTTATCTTATTTTCCCTGAAAATAAAATGGAAGCTGAAAATGTTACGGTCAATATTTTTGACATGCTGGGTAAAAATGTTTATTCACGGAAATTAAATAACCCTTACGGCCAGATGATTATTGAAGTTCCGTTATTACATGGAAATTACATCGTTCAGTTAATGACTTCCGGTCAAACGATAAATAAAAATCTCTCTTTCTGAGGCTCGTTGCTGTAAACCATTGTTCACCAGGCTGTCTGTTACAGGCAGCCTTTTTTATTTGACAATAATCTGACGATAAACTGCACCATATCCGCCCCAGATACCCAGCCCCCCTTTAATATTAGATTTGATCTGAACAGGAACCGCATAAGGACCTCCGCTTGAAACCGAGTTTTCAAAAGTGCTCCAGAAAGTATAGTGATCAAAATCAATCGTACATAGTTTAACACTCACAGTATCACCTACTTTGTAAACGCCATAGGTCAGCGGATTAAAATCTGCCACACGGGGTTCACCTCTGACAACTGGTACAATCAGACTTTGCCCATCTACCAGTTTGTCGTCAAATACGGAACGGAAACGGTTAGGATAATAGGCTCCGTTGTTGACACTTGTAAAATACCGGTAATAGTTTTTTTCTCCTGCCCTGTCGGTTATGGTCATTTTGATAAGCTTCAGACTATCATTCTTCGGGTCCGGATGATGTTCAACCCAAAGAGAATCAGGAACAACAGGCTTGGGGATGGTGGTTTTTGCCTCCAATCTGAAAGTATCTTTAACTATGGAAAGAGAATAGGTTTTACCTGTTTCTCCAAACATTGAAATCGTGGTATATATAACAAAATCCAGTTTTTTCAGGTCTTCTACCGAAAGTTGCAAAAAGGCAGATAAAAATCCGGCAATGGAATCAGGAAGGTTTTTAAAATTAAGCTCAAAAAGATTGACTGTTTTAGTCCCGTCCGAGACTTTTATATCTGCACCTGAAACATATATTCCTGAAAGAGTACTGACATCTGTTTTTGAAAAATAAGGCATTGTTCTGGTCAGAATGACAATGGGAGGCATGTTGGGTTCGATGAAGCCCTCCACAACAAGCTGGTCGGCTCCTTCAGGCAATTTAATTGTTATTTCCTCCTCACAACCCATTAAGATGATCAACCCTGAAAAAATCAAATATTTAAGCCATTTTCTTATCATCCTGTTAAAATTTAAAATTCCATGTTACGGAAGGAATAATCGGGAACAGGCTCACCTTTTTCGCTTGTATGTCCAAGGTTCCCTTTAACGGATCTCCTTCTGTATCTATATAAAGGAAATAAACATTTTTATGGTTATACACATTGTAAATGGAAAAAACCCACTCACTGTCTATTTTTCGCTCTTTTTTCGATTTGATAGTGGCTGAAATATCAAGCCGGTGGTACGGTTCAATCCGGTAGCTGTTTCGGGGCATATATTCGTTAACCAACGTATTTTCAATGATATATCTTCTCATGGGCAAGGTAGTAGCCACACCTGTTCCGTAAATAAATGTCGCCCCGAAAGAAATTCTGTCATTCAGCTGATAAAGTAATACAACAGACAGGTCGTGTGTACGGTCAAACTTTGCAGGAAAATCTTTGGTTACCAGATCTTCAAAATGGCGGGTGGTCTTTGATAAAGTGTACCCGATCCAACCCGTAAAGTCACCATATTTTTTATTGATAAACAATTCAAGTCCATACGACTTACCTTCTCCAAAAACAAAATCCCATTCGAGTTCCCTGCCAAGTTCTTCAATATATCCATCCCTGAACTCTATCTGATTGAACATTTTTTTATAGTAAACTTCAACTGATGTCTCAAAACTGTTATCGAGGAAATTTCTGAAATAGCCGGCAGAAAACTGGTAGCCGCTTTGAGGTTTCACCATTTTCGAACTGGGCACCCATACATCAGTCGGCAATGTGGAAGTGGAGTTTGAAACGAGATGAATGTATTGTTTGTTGTAATTGGCTGACAGCTTGACCGATGCCTTTTGCGACAACATAATTCTGATATTGATTCTGGGCTCCAATCCACTGTAGGTTTTATTCCCGTCACCGGCTCTGAAATACTGAGTATCGTAAATAACTCCCTCATCATTTTTAAGCAAAACCGAATAGGGAGGAACTATCGTAAACGTTGAAAATCTTAATCCAGATGTTATTTTTAACCAGTCATTCAGGTCGTAGTCGTCTGAAAAGTAAACTGCTGTTTCGTGGGCATATTTTCTTTTCAGGTCATCCGTATTGATATTAAGTCCGTCAGCAGTTGAAGCACGTGCTGTACTGGGAATAAAGGTATGATAAACGTATTCTGTACCAAAATTTATTTTATGCAGCAAACCGGGGTAATATCCGAAATCTGTCTTGACATTAATATCTTTTATTCCTGAAAAGAAATTGACCTTAAAATTGTCATTATCCACATCCAGCCTGAAATTGTAATCATTGTAGATAAAAGACGCATTCATAAACAATTTGTCACTGAATAAATGATTCCACCGGAGGGTGGTTGTATAGTTACCCCATGGGATGCTGACTTTGAAATCATTGTCGGGGCTGTGGAAAGTAAATACATCATCCCCCAGATAGGCTGATAAAAAGAGCCTGTCTTTCTGACTGAAGAGATAATTTACTTTTGCATTGAAATCATAAAAATAATAACCATTCCCGGAAAAATTTGTATTTTTGATAAACGGCTGAATCAGAAAATCGGCATAGGTTCTCCTTCCCGCAAACAAAAAAGAACTTTTATCTTTTACAATCGGGCCTTCGAGCATCAGTCTCGAAGAAATAAGTCCAATACCTCCTGAGGTATGATAACTTCTGTTATTTCCTTCTTTCATGGTTACATCCAAAACGGATGAAAGCCTTCCTCCAAATTCTGCAGGCATCCCTCCTTTGTAAAGGCTCAGGCTATTGACCGCATCCGCATTAAAAACAGAAAAGAAACCGAACAAATGGCCTGTATTAAATACAGGAGCCTCGTCAAGCAAAACCAGATTCTGGTCAGCTCCTCCTCCCCTGACATAAAATCCGACATTCCCTTCCCCTGCCGACATCACACCCGGCAAAAGCTGTATGGTTTTTAGTATATCCACTTCTCCAAGTATGGCAGGTAGTTCTTTTATTACTTCAGGCTTCAGGTCAATTTTTCCCACATCACCACTGGTAACATTTTCATTTTTACGCTCAGCCTTGATTTCTACTTCGCTTGCAACCACCACTGTTGGCTGAAGCTCAATATTTTGCTGAATATTTTTGGAAAGAGAAATTGTCATCTCCTTTGCTTCATAACCCACATAAGAAATCTTCAGATGGTATTTCCCGGCAGGCAACTGAAGGGAATAAAATCCATAATGGTTGGTAATAGTACCTTTCTCTATTTCAACCACATAGATGGATGCACCCAGTAAGCCTTCTCCTGATGAAGCATCTTTCACATACCCGCTGATCGAGTATTTTGATTGCGTAAAACCAATAAATGGCAACATAATGAAACAAAATGCCATCAGCAGGTTAATTTTTCCTCCGGAATTCATAATTTTATAAATCGTCAGAATTATTGCAAAATCTTAACCATATTAACAAAAGGCAGTTTGTTTTTGTTCAGTTGTCATATTTTGTCAAAAAACAATTTTTCTGCTTCAGGTATCATGATGTAATAACCTAAATTTGCCTTAAAATTAACAGTTAAATTAAATTGAATATGGACAAGAAAGGACCCGTCAGCCGGTTTATCATTGAAAATTTCAGGCATTTCAATGCAGCCACTTTGATTGATGCTGCCCGTGCCTATGAAGAACAATTAAATCAGGGTAATAAAATGATGATTACGCTGGCCGGTGCTATGAGTACGGCTGAGCTTGGAATTACTCTGGCCGAAATGATCAGGCAGGACAAGGTTCACATCATCACCTGCACGGGTGCCAACCTCGAAGAAGATGTCTTTAATCTCGTGGCACATGACTATTACAAAAGAGTGCCCCACTACCGCGATTTATCTCCTTCCGATGAATATGATTTACTGACAAATCATTTCAACAGGGTTACCGACACCTGCATTCCTGAAGAAGAAGCCATGCGGCATATCGAACATCACCTGGTTGAAGAATGGGTGAAAGCAACTAAAAATGGTACCAGACACTTTCCACATGAATTTTTTTACAACATCCTGCTTGGCGGAAAGCTGAAAGACAATTATCAGATTGAACCTAAACATTCCTGGTTGCTGGCAGCTGCTGAGAAAAATATCCCTGTTATAGTCCCGGGCTGGGAAGATTCCACCTGCGGAAATTTCTTCGCTGCTCATTGCATTGAAGGCCTTATCAAACCTGAAATCCTTAAACATGGTGTTCAATATATGATGTTTCTGGCCGACTGGTACCAGAAAAATGCAGGGAAAAACGGAATAGGTTTCTTTCAGATAGGTGGCGGTATTGCAGGCGATTTCCCCATCTGTGTGGTTCCCATGCTTCACCAGGACCTTCAACTGGAAAATATTCCGGTATGGTCGTATTTCTGCCAGATCAGTGATTCAACGACCAGTTACGGATCATATTCCGGTGCAGTACCCAATGAAAAAATTACATGGGGAAAACTTGGTATTGACACACCCAAATTCATCATCGAGTCTGATGCAACCATAGTTGCACCTTTGATTTTTGCCTATCTCTTAGGTTTATAATCTTACGGGAATAGTGTTCCCATCATGCGCGGGAAGGGTATGCTTTCTCTGACATGCTGAAGTTTGCACATCCACGACACAAAGCGTTCCAGCCCTAATCCAAAACCAGCATGAGGTACCGAGCCGAAACGCCTCAAATCAAGATACCATTCGAAAGCACTCATAGGTAGTTTATGATGTTCAATGCTGGATATCAGCTTATTAATATCAGTTTCCCTCTCTCCTCCACCGACAATTTCCCCATAGCCCTCAGGAGCCAGCACGTCCACACCTTTTACCAGGCAGGGATTATCTTCAACTTCTTTCATGTAAAAAGCCTTACATTCTTTCGGCCAGTTGTAAACCATTACAGGCACATCAAAAATCCTTGTCAGCACTGTTTCATCAGAGCCGCCAAAATCATTTCCATATTCGAAATTTGCAGCAGATTCAAGCCATTGGGGAATATTCCTTTCAAGCTCCTGCAACTCTTTTAACTCAACTTTCAGCAACCTGATTTTCTCTTCATTAAAAGCCATTGCACCTTTCTTCAGTCCACCCGCTTTCACCAGCTTCTCTTTATCTTCAATTTCAGCTTCAATATCCTTCATTCTTTGCTTTGCCTGTTCCAAATCGTTTTTCAGCAGTTCTATTGAATTTTTCCCATTGACTGATTTTTCACCTTTCAAAATCTTAACGGCTTCATCATAGGTAATTCTTTCAAACGGATTAAGCACATTTTTCAGGTAAGTCAGGTCACGCTCAAGCACCTCAAGCTCAAATCGGCAGTTTTCCAACACATTGACAACCAGAAAGCGGATGAAGTCTTCAATTAAATCCATGTTTTTCTTCAGGTCATAAAAGGCCATTTCCGGCTCAATCATCCAGAATTCTGACAAATGCCTTCTTGTTTTTGATTTTTCAGCCCTGAAAGTCGGCCCAAAAGTATAAATGAGCCCCTGTGCCATAGCCATAGCTTCACCATACAACTGCCCCGACTGGCTTAAATAGGCAGGTTTATCAAAAAACTCCGTTTCAAACAGTGTGCTGGTTCCCTCAACTGCATTACCGGTGAAAATCGGGGAATCCATCTGCACAAAACCTCTTTCCTGAAAAAACCTGTGAATGGAAAAAATTACCTGGTTTCTGACCCGCATAGCCGCCCACTGCCGTTTTGACCTTAGCCACAGGTGCCGGTTATCCATCAGAAACTCAACCCCATGCTCTTTTTTGGTAATCGGATAATCAGAAACATTCTGATAAACTTTAACATCCTGAATATGAACCTCATATCCGCCAATCTGCCGATCATCCCTGACCACTTTTCCTTTTAGCCAAAGTGAAGATTCCAGTCCGAGGCTTTCAAGCAGGTTAAACTTTTCATCTCCAATATCCGACTGCGTTCCAACACATTGAATAAATCCGCTCCCGTCCCGAAGTATAACAAAAACAATTCCTTTGCCTGAACGCCTGTTCATCACCCAGCCCTGAAGCTCAACCGTTTCTCCTTCAAAACCGGCAATATTTTTTATCAATATACTGTTTTCTGAAAATAAATGCATAAAAAATTTTTGTGCGAAATTAGACTTAAAAAAGTATTATGAAAACTTATCTTTTCCTGTCTGAAAGATTTTCAGTATCATCCATTTATTGTACAATTTGACTTTTTCATTCAATGAAGAATGATAAATAAAAATTTCATCGTAAATTCGCACTGAGTTTGAAACAGTTATAAATCAAATTTAGCTTAATCTATGTTAAAGCAGACACTCAGTCAGAAGTTGCAGCAAAAGCTATCGCCTCAGCAAATTCAATTTGTCCAGCTTCTACAACTGAACACCTCTGAAATAGCCAATAAAGTGGAGGAAGAATTGTCTGAAAATTCTGCCCTTGAACAGAATCAACCGGATGAAGAAGAGGAAATCAAAGCCGATGAAGATACCGTTCTGGCTATTGATGAAGACAATGAAGAATCTGAGGAAGACTTTGTTGCCGAAGAGTATGAACCCGATATTTCTGAATATCTCGGAGATGAAGACAATTATCAGCAATATACACCTGAATATTCAGGGAATGAAGATAAAAAAGAAATTCCCCTGGCAAGCCATAAAACTTTATACGACTCATTGCTGGAACAATTAAACTCTTTCGACCTGGATGAACGCCAGCTCAATATTGCCAAACATTTAATCGGAATGATAGAGGAAGATGGTTACCTCCGAAGACCTCTGAAAAGCATTTCCTACGACCTTGCCTTTATTAACAACATTAAAACCGATGAGGAAGAACTTGAACAAATACTTAATATCCTTCAAAGTCTTGATCCGCCTGGTATAGCTGCCCGTGACCTCCGCGAATGCCTACTCATTCAGCTTGAAAGAAAAGAAAACAAAGACAGATATACCCAACTGGCTATCCGCATCATCTCAGATTATCTGAACGAACTGGCTAACAAACACTATGACAAGCTCACCAAAGCATTGGAAATCAGCAGAGATGAATTAAAAGAAACCATTAATATCATTACTAAACTAAATCCCAAACCTGGGGAATCACAAATCAACATCAAATCCCAATACATCATCCCTGATTTTATTGTTACTCAAATCTCCGAAAATGACTTTGATATTTCTCTTAACTCTCATAATTCTCCCCAATTAAGAATTAACAGAGACTTTCAGGAAAAACTCGAAAAATACAGCGAACAGAAAAAGAAATCGAGGAAAATGAGGGAGGAGATGCAGTTTATCAAGCAAAAACTGGATAGCGCAAAATGGTTTATAGAGGCCATCAAACAAAGGCAACAAACACTCCTGATGACCATGAGTACCATTGTGGAATATCAAAAAGAGTTTTTCAAAACGGGAGATTACACAAAACTCAAACCCATGATTCTCAAAGATATAGCCGATAGGATCGGCATGGATATCAGTACGGTCTCCCGTGTGGTGAGTTCAAAATATGTCCAGACCGATATTGCCATTTATCCTTTACGCGAATTTTTCTCCGAAGGCATTATGAAAGATGACGGGAATGAGGTTTCAAACAGGGAAGTCAAACGAATTCTTTCAGAACTCATTGAAAATGAAAGCAAAAAGAAGCCTCTGACCGATGAAAAACTTACTGAATTGCTGAATGAAAGAGGTTACAACATCGCCCGGAGGACAGTGGCTAAATACCGTGAACAACTGAACCTTCCTGTTGCCCGCCTCCGCAAGGAACTTTAGAAGTTAACGATGCTGAAAATATTCTTTCGTACTATCTCCATTCTCCTGCATCCTGTATGGTACGTATTCTATCTGACTGTTTATCTTTATTTTAACACACCTTTATTTTATCACTACAGGGGTGTACGTTCATTTTATCTGCTTTGTTCTGTTGTGTTGATTAATACTGTTTTACTTCCGGTAATTTTTACATTCTTAACACAAAAAGATTTATACCTTGAATCGAAGGAAAAACGCCCTTTTATTTATGTTGTAACCGCTTTCTTTTACTTGCTTTTTCTTTTCCTTTCTGGCAAATTTGCCTTACCGTCCCTTCTTATTTTTTATCTGAGATTCAGCATCTTATCACTAATTTTTCTGCTATTGCTGAACTTCAGAATGAAAGCCAGCCTGCATTTAGCAGGTAGCGGTAGCATACTTGCCATTCTGTTATTTCTTGCATCACAAAACCCACAAATACATGGAATAAGCTTAATCATCTGGATTGTTCTATGTGGAATTTCAGCCAGCGGAAGGCTTTATCTTCAGCAACATTCATTAAAAGAAATTATCTGGGGCTTTCTTGCAGGTTTCTTACCACTTTTAACGTTATTCTTCCTGATATAGCCGAAGCATGTCTTTAAGCAACGGCCATTTTTCAGATGAAATTTTAGCACCTAACTCCTCTACCACATGTCCGGCCATTAAAGCTCCGATTTCACCGCAGTTTCTGACACTCAGGTTTTTTGATAACCCATACAAAAATCCGCTTGCATACAAATCACCTGCTCCGGTCGTATCAATGCAGGTGGCAGGATAAATCCCGATCTGATCAATTTTTCCTGAATGATAAACCAGAGAGCCATGGCTACCAAGCTTCACTATGGCATAATCACATTGCTTCCCTATCTCTTTCAATGCTTTTTCAGATTCAAGACCCGTATAGGCTTTAGCTTCTTCTTCATTGGCAAAGACAATATCTGCATAATCTTCTATGAAATCCTTTAAAAAGCCTTTATTTTCATTGACCACATTAAAGCTGGCCAAATCAATGGAGATGGACAAACCATTCTCTTTTGCCATCTCCGCTGCCTTTATTATAAGCTGATGATTCTGAACAAGATAACCTTCAACATGAAGCAAATCATAATCTTCAAAATCTTCTTCCCTGAGATCACTGGCCGTCAGTTCAACTGCAGCTCCGAGATAAGTTGCAAATGTCCTTTCGCCATCAGGACTAATAAAAGCAATGGCAAAACCGCTTTCAGTATCAGAACGGTGAAGAATAGGGTTAATATTGCTTCTGATCAGGCTTTGATGAAAAATTTCACTTACCTCATCCTGCCCGACTTTTCCGATAAAACCTGTTTCAATTCCCAGTCCTGAAAGCCCATGAATTGTGTTGGCAGCGGAACCACCGGCAGTTATCTGTTCGGCATTTGTGCCAATCGCCTTGAAAATAAAGCCGGCATGCTGTCTGTCAATGAGTTGCATACTCCCTTTGGGAAGTTTGAGTTGATCCAGTGTTTCGTCAGTTTCCAGCCGAAAAAGATAATCTGTTAAGGCATTGCCGATTCCAAGAATACGCATCATATTGATTTTAAAATGAAAAAGGCGGGAAATCCCGCCTTTTCAGCTCCCCCAGCTGGACTCGAACCAGCGACCTATTGATTAACAGTCAACCGCTCTAACCTACTGAGCTATGGAGGAAAAAATTTTCGTGCAAAAATATATGCTTTTTCAAACTCTCAAAAATTTTTTTTCATTTTTCTTTCCTATGTGATTTTCAGCAATCTATTGTTTATTGACGTATGGTCAGCACTCTCTGCTACTGAGTCAGAAATGGAACGACTTACGCATTGCTGAATTCCTTTCCATTTTCATATTCAACAGCATTCTTTTCGAAAAAAGACAGTCTTTACCCTCTTTGATCATTCAAAAAATATTGATAATCAAATACTTAAAAAAAAACTCTGTTAAAATCCGAAATTAACTCCGAAACTCCAGGTTGAATTTTTCCCCTGATAATAAGCCGGAGTATATTTATTCAATAGGGTCTGATTAATGGCTGATATATCAGAATTTGAATATTCAAAATAAATCAGTGCATCATGAAACAGTTCGTATCCGGCATATAAACGCCATATTTTAGCCGTCCATTCAACATTTCTCATGAATTTTTTTCCACCTGCAAAATAATTGGGATCATTTCTGACATCAGGATAATCCGGTCCTTTTACAGCAAAGGTATAATCAAAATTCAGGTGTAATTTTTTCAAAGGCCTGTATGTCAGACGGATGTAATATTCCTGTGCATTGTCTCTAAGATAGCTTCCTAAACAATAATGATTGGATTCAAAGGTGGAGGTTGGATAATAATGCTTATATACCATTGGATTTGTCCGTGTCCATTCAAACAGAAAAAATAAGTTTTGTATGGGTAAATCAGATATTTTAACTCCTGCCTTATAGGCAAACCAATTGGAATGTTTGGCCGTATCAAAAAAATTACCGAAATTCACTTCATCCACATAAAAGGTACCGTAAAAATGCAGATGTTTAATATTTCTCGAACTTACATCAATAAAAATCTGTGCATTGTTTTCGTTACTGGCAGCAATGGTATGCTCAATGGGTTTAAAAAACAAAAATGGTATCAGATAAGCCATTTGTGCTCTGTAACTGGAATATACCATAGAATTTCCGGCTGACAAATAAAGATATTTGAAGGGTTTCACCGTATAGATATTGGCAGCAAGGAATTTAGGATAAAAACTCTTTCTGACTGCCCCTCCTCCAAAATCATCAATAGAACTGCTATCTACCACTTCCGAGACCAGCCATGCATGTATATAATTGAATTCAAACCATTTAACAGGCTTAATATTCAGTTTGAGATAAGGAATTGATAATATTCTTCCGGAAAATATGACCGAACCATGATAATTACTCCCCCAGATAAAATGGTCTTTTCTGAAAGCAATTGAGCCCCATCTCCATGAATAACTTGCACCACCCCTGATATCACTGAAATCAGTTCCGTTTCCTTTATTATCCCTCCCGGGTAAATTAATCAGATATGATTTATCCACCAGTCGTTCACTTGCCCGGTTATCCCTGAAATTCACATAAAATCCCCATCTTTTATCAATGTAAGCGTTGGCTTCCAATCCTGTCCACTGATGCATCAGGCTGTTTTTCTGATTAATATAATACCTGAACCCGCCAATAGGATTTATAGATAAATTAAAAAGTGAATCCCGGTAATAAAATAAATCTGCCCGTTGTTCCTGTCTGTCCCTTATATGAGCAATTCTTTTAATCAGATGATCGGAATAAGAAAACTCATTGATCTCTTTGACAAACTCCTTCAAATAGAATTCAAGCTCTTCTGATTGCCGTTTATTCAATAATGATTTATTATTGTTGACCTCAGACAAAAGTCCGGAAATAGTAGCTCGCGAAAAAGGTTTGACAACCGAATTAATTTCTATTAACTGAAGGGAAGCCATTTCATCAAGAAATTCATATATCCTCTCACTTGACGGATGAACCGGTATGTCTTGTGAATACAGATGCTTGGCAAAGCAAAGAAAAAAGAGTAAGATAAATCTTATATATTTCATTTATTGGGAGTTACTTGCTTCTTGCGTTTTTAAAGATGATATTATACATCGCAAGGAAAAAATATTTAATATCTGTCAGAATTGGATTTTTAAAATACTGCTCCAGATAATTCAACTCCGATTTCTGAATTTCCTCCAGAGTTTTTGGCATATCGGCATAATAAGGTGGAATTAAACCTGGTTTGGTTTTCAGTCGTTTGTTTCTGACCTCTTCGCTGTAAAGATTAAGATAATGTGCACTCAAAGGCCTGACTCCGACAAGTTTCAGGTCGCCCCTGAAAAAATTAATAAACATTGGCAATTCATCCAGCCAGTATTTCCGCATAAAACGGCCTAAAGTGGTAATGCGGTAGTCATTGGCAAATTTTCCGCCTTCTGCCAGATTAAATCTTTCATAAACAAATTCCTGCAGGTATTCTGAATACGGATACATCGTCCGGAATTTATAGACATAAATCACCTTTCCGTTTTTCCCGATCCTTCTCATTTTAAAAAGTGCTCCATACGATGGATTAAAGTCATAAACCGGCTCCTTTATTTTCTTTGCAACAAAATACAGTAAGCCATTCATCACTTTTTCCTCCAAAAGTTTAAAACCACAGGAATACAGGCGCCCAAACATTTCCTGCTGCGACAACACCCTGTTGTGCCCCTGATTCAGAAAAAAATATAGTTTTCTTGTCAGAAACAGCTTAGGCATTACTCTTTTATAAATAAAATCAAAGAAATAATAAATATGGCTGATTCCAGGAGGCAATTTTGAAAATATTCTTCTCTTCCTCAAATCCTTTGTTTCCAGACATCCAATAAATATTCCCCCATTCCTTAACTTCTGATTAACTGCCTCCAAAAATTTATTAATTCTTCTGACATCATTTATCCTGTGCAGATTAATTAACGATTCATAATCGTTAAATGGTTGTTTTTCAATATTAAAAGTTGAAGTAGTTGAAAATATCAGATTGCGTAAGGAAGTGATATCAATAAATCTGGAAATAAACTGGTAAACATTTTTGCCAGATTCACGTTCGATAAGCTGCCTGTTCAGATCAACAATTTCCTTTATTTTCTCTTCGGGAACAGTAATCGCCAGAATGCTATTTATGGCATTTGTAATGGATGGATCGCTGGTAAGAATATTGATCCCTTCTTTACCATTTTCCTGTATCAGAGGTGGCCTGCCAATATCCTCCAGATCAATCTCAAGCTCGGCAGCTTTATCTGCATCAGCTGTCAGTCTTTTGTTGTAGAAAAAGAAAAGTGTCAGCACAATTTCAAGAAAGAATGACGAAAAATAAGTCCCGAAAAAAACCAACCTGGAATAGGATAACTTCTGCGAGGCAATCATAATGATAGAGATGATGGCAATTATTACTACATTGCTTCTCAAAATCGGACTTAGCGAAAGAATATAATTGTTCTTCTTGACGAATTTGTATTTTCCGAAAACTACCGAAATTAAAACCCAGAAAAACAGGTAAAACAAGAAAGAAGGCAAATAGTTGGGTAAATAGGTAGTTAGTGAAGCAGGCTTCAGGTAAACGAAAAATAAAAATGAGGCCGTAACTACTATAATGTCACCTGAAATAAATATCAACTGCCTATTCTTCATCCCCTCATTTTTAATTGTTTATTATCCGGCAAATTTAGGCAGGCAGCATCATAAAAATCAATCATCATTATCATTTTTTTAATTCTGAGATAACCAGATCAAACATGAAATCAGTCAGGCTGATGCTGTCTTCTACTAATTTCTTTGACTTTTCCCGCCAGTATTCCCTGCTATGAGGGGAAGTCAATATCTCTTTAGCCTTTTCAAGGGCTTTATCAAGATCATACTGATTCCTTGTAAAATTAAATACCAGCCCGTATTTTTCTTCCTGTTCCTGAGTATAATACCTGCCAATCTTATCGAAAAATACTGAAGGTGTACCCAACACTGCTGCCTCGCTGCTCATGGTCGCACTTTCCCCGAATACCAATGAAGCATGATAAATGGCATTGTGAATTTCAGAATATGGAATTTTAAGCTGAAAAGGTTGAAGTTTAGATGGAAGCGGCCTTTCTGAGGTAATAAATACTTTGGCAAATTTTGATAATTCTTCAGCAACTTTTATTTGACCTTCAGCGGTTATTCCTTTTATCCCAACATCATGGCTGGATACTCTTGAAACGAATCGAATCAAAATATATTGCTGCCCCTCAGGTAAATTTAATAACCCAAAAATATTATTGACGGGGACAAAATAATGAGGATGGAGATAGGCAAGCTCATGATAAGCTTTATAACGTTTTTGCTTTCTGCCATAGTTTTTCCTGAGGCATTCAGGAGTCAGAATAATATCTGTAAATGGTCTGTAAAGTAAACTTTGATCTGCATTCCCTGTATCTTCAAGTGTTATGCACTTTTTCCCCAGCAAAAATGCCGTATGGGCAGCATAAATTGAACTATGGCTGATAAAAATATCGGGTTTAATCGATTTAGAATACTTATAAAGTAAATAATCGTATTCCAGCAGGTTTTTTAATTTTCCTGTAAGCCCGGGGTGGTTATTGCCCAAATGCTTAAATTCAATTTTCTCTTCTTCAAGCAATTCAATTGAAATATCTTTCTTCCGTGCGGTAACGAAAACCTCTACACCATGTCTTTGCAATCTCTTGATAAGGTGTTTAAACAGATGAACGTGAGCAGGATGACCAATATCAACAAGAACTGAAGGCAAATCTTAAGTATTTTTTAACAGGCACCATCATTGTTTATTTTTGTCATTAGAATATTTTCGTATTAACCCATTATATATTTCTGTTATTTTTTCATAAAAGATATCAGCACTGTATTTTATCATAGTAGAATGATAATCTGTTGGATGAAATTCCTCAAGTAAATAAATTATTTTTTCAGCAAAATCTTCAGGTTCACCTGAAGAAATATAGCAATAAGGCATTCCTTGAATAACTGATTTTACATCCCCGACATCTGTACTGATCACAGGCAAGTTACAGGCAAGTGCTTCCTTGACCACCAGAGGCCCGCCTTCATTAAAAGAAGTTACTATCAGGACATCAGCAGCATTGTAATAGTAAACCATTTCATTTTGTGGCACATCATGTTTAATGAAAACATTATCAACGGAATATGTTTTAATCAAATTCCTCATTTCATCTTCCTGATCCCCTGATCCAAGCATTAATAAAATACAATTTTTATATTTTGCTATCACTTTTCTAAAAACATCTATCGCTAATTTAGGATTTTTCTGCCTGACAAAACGTCCTGCAAACAAAATGATTTTTTGTTC
>JAAYUY010000051.1 GCA_012517435.1 Sphingobacteriales bacterium
ACTTGTAAATGAACCTTTTTCGTGCCCAAACAATTCAGAATCAATGGTCCCTTCAGGAATAGCACCACAGTTGACAGCAATAAAATTCCCGTGTTTTCTCCGGCTCAGGGAATGAATGATTTTTGAAAAGGCCTCTTTACCTACCCCACTTTCCCCGGTTATCAATACACTGATATCGGTTGGGGCAACTTTTATCGCCTTTTCAATAGCGCGGTTCAGGCTGGGATGGTTCCCGATTATTTCAAACCTGTTTTTAACCTCCTGTATTTTTGATGGACTTATTATCATCTGATTTCTTTTGGCTTTTTTTATCCCTGCAAAAATAAATTAATTGGCTGACATCTTGTCAGCTAATACAAAAAATGATTAGAAAATCTTGAATTTTTCAAGAAAAAAAGGCCTTTATGGATTCTAAGCTTTGAAAAGCATTAAAAAACATTAGCAGATTCCCAATTCAAATTAATAACAGATATTTGCCCTTTGCCCCGTAAACAATTTCAGTTCATTTTAATACAAAGTTTGATGAATAAAATACTGGACACCTTTGACAAAATACTGGTAGGGTATAATGAATACATTGGCGGATATCTGATTCTTCTTGTTTTGATTCCGACCGGGATCTACTATGCATTCCGGCTGAAATTCATCAATATCAGAAAACTGGGGCATGCCATTGCCATTGTAAGGGGGAAATATGATAACGTACATGACGATGGTGATATCAATCATTTTAAAGCATTGACCACAGCATTGTCGGCAACGGTTGGAACCGGAAATATTGTAGGCGTTTCTCTGGCGATTTATCTGGGCGGCCCGGGTGCATTGTTCTGGATGTGGGTAACCGGTTTTCTCGGCATGATTATCAAATATGTAGAAGTTACATTGGCTCATAAATTCAGAAAATTCAACAGCGATGGTACGGTTGCAGGAGGGCCTATGTATTACATGGAATTTGCCTTAAAAGACAAACTCGGGCGATTTGCCAAGGTATTGGCGGTCGTGTTCGCCATTGCTGCAATATTATGTTCACTTGGTACCGGAAATATGGCGCAATGTAATTCCATTGCCGATGTCATGCTTTCCAATTACAACATACCTGTCTGGTTCTCAGGCCTTATTCTGACCTCTTTGGTTTTTTTGATTGTCATTGGAGGAATCAAACGCATCGCTGAAGTAACTTCACGACTTGTTCCGGTGATGGCGGTTTTTTATTTTGCTGCTGCCATTCTGGTCATTATTCTTGACATCAGAAATATTCCCAATGCTTTTTTGATTATCTTCAGAGATGCATTTACCGGGCAGGCCATGGGAGGCGGATTTGTCGGTTCAGCCTTTTTTATGACCATGCTTTGGGGAGTGCGAAGAGGCTTGTTTTCAAACGAAGCAGGGCAAGGCTCAGCCCCGATTGCCCACTCTGCTGCAAAAACAAAATATCCTGTTCGGGAAGGACTCGTTGCCCTGTTGGAGCCTTTCATCGAT
Source organism: Sphingobacteriales bacterium (assembly GCA_012517435.1). Classification (NCBI taxonomy): domain Bacteria; kingdom Pseudomonadati; phylum Bacteroidota; class Sphingobacteriia; order Sphingobacteriales; species Sphingobacteriales bacterium. Next base: position 1,480 of record JAAYUY010000051.1, read on the forward strand.
ACCATTGTTATTTGTTCTTTGACCGGACTTGTTGTTGTTGTTTCGGGTGCATGGTCGAGTAACATCAAAGGCGTGGGAATGACGGTTCTGGGAATGTCGCAGGGTTTATCAAAAATAGGTCTTCAGATGTATGCCAAGCACATTGTAGCGTTTGGCTTGCTGATGTTTGCCTTTTCCACCGTGATCAGCTGGTCATACTATGGTGCAACAGCAGCTAATTATTTACTGGGCGAAAAAGCCAGAAAGCCTTATTATTATTTATTTTGCCTTTTTGTGTTCTTTGGCTCCGTTTGGGGGCTCGACCTCGTCTGGCATTTTGTCGATGCCGTCATTACCCTGATGTCTATTCCCAACCTAATCGCCATTTTATTACTCTCTCCTGTGATTGTCAAGGAAACAAAAGACTATTTTGAAGCCATGAAAATGAAAAAATTGTAAAATGTCTGAAAAAGATAAATCTTTCCGGTTTCGCTTTTCATCATTTGCAATCCTCCTGTTTATCATTGCCTTCTTTTCAAATACCGGAAAAGGTATAGCCTCATCAACCAGGGACTCTAACTACTTTCAAAATAAAGTTGAACAGATCAGTGAACGCATTAATAAATCATTCACCCCTTTTGTGGCTTTTTTATCCAAGATATTGTTCTGGGATCCATTTTCTGCTATCGGTATTTATGATCCTGTTGTTTATCAAAACGGAAAACCCGTCATCAACGAAAAAGGAGAAATTGTAAAAGCCCCTTTAAAATTAATTGTGGTATGGCTCATTTGCGGGGCATTGTTTTTTACACTTTACATGAAATTCATCAATATCCGTGGATTTAGCCACTCAATCGGATTGATACGCGGGAGGTACAATAATCCTGCAAACCCGGGAGAGGTTACACATTTTCAGGCATTGATGACTGCCTTATCTGCTACTGTCGGTATGGGAAATATTGCCGGAGTAGCCATTGGAATCAGTATTGGCGGGCCCGGTGCAACTTTCTGGATGATCATGGCGGGTTTGCTGGGCATGAGTTCAAAATTCGTGGAATGTACTTTAGGGGTTAAATACAGGAAAATAAATGAGAAAGGTGAGGTTTCAGGTGGAGCCATGTATTACCTGAAATACGGACTGAAAAAGAAAAGACTTGGAATTTTGGGAAGTTTTCTGGCTGTTTTATTTTCCATTCTCGTTATCGGTGGCTCATTTGGCGGAGGAAATATGCTTCAGTCAAACCAGTCTTTTTCGCAGTTTGCCAATATTTTTCCTGCAATAAAAAACTATGGCTTTGTTTATGGAATCATCATGGCTTTTCTGGTAGGACTGGTTATCATCGGAGGAATAAAAAGCATTGCAAGAGTAACATCAAAGATTGTCCCTGTGATGGCAATTATCTACATAATGGCTGCCATCATCATTATATTATTTAATATCCGTCATTTACACGAAGCTATTTCGTTGGTTGTCAAAGGTGCTTTTTGTGCGGATGCGATGAAAGGGGGCTTTATCGGAGTGTTGATCATGGGCTTCCAGCGAGGTACATTTTCAAATGAGGCCGGTGTGGGTTCGGCTTCTATCGCTCATTCCACAGCAAAAACGAATTATCCGGTCAGTGAAGGCATTGTCGCCCTGATTGAACCATTTACAGATACGGTAGTAATCTGCACCATGACAGCCCTTGTATTGGTTTTCACAGGATACTACAACAATCCGGCAGGTCTGCAAGGGGTTCAGCTGACTTCAGCCGCTTTTGGCTCCGTCATTTCATGGTTCCCTTATGTCTTACTCATCGCTGTGTTTCTCTTTGCTTATTCCACCATGATTTCCTGGTCGTATTACGGACAGAAAGGCTTTGATTTCCTGTTTGGTCACTGGAGCGAAAAGTTATTCGGTACCCGAAGGGTATCGACTCTGTTTTATCAGGTCGTTTATCTTGCCTGCATTGTAATTGGTTCATCTTCATCTATTTATGCTGTAATGGATTTTTCAGACATGATGGTGTTGTGTATGGCTTTTCCGAATGTTATCGGCCTGATGATATTGGCTCCTGAAGTGAAACAAGAATTGAATGAATACTGGAAAAAGCTTAAAGACGGGGAAATAATCAGGTATTGGTAATGATGAATTTGAATATAATTTTGCAGAATCTTCTGTCATGGAAATTAACTTAATATGCAGATAAACAAAAATGAAAGAGGCAGTTTTACTTCTCAGATAGGAGTAATAGCTGCTGCAGCAGGCTCTGCCATTGGATTGGGCAATATCTGGCGCTTTCCTTACATCACCGGTCAGAACGGTGGTGCTGCCTTTGTTCTGATCTACTTAATTATTGTATTTCTGATTGGTGTGCCGGTGATGCTGTCAGAGCTGTCTATTGGACGGTCTTCTCAGCGAAATGCTTTTGGTGCTTTCAAGGTACTGGCACCCGGTAAACCATGGTACCTTGTCGGATTGATGGGTGTAGTGGCTGCTTTTGTCATTCTTGCCTTTTACAGTACGGTTGCCGGATGGACACTTGAATACCTTGTCAAATCTGTTACCAATCAGTTTTCAGGTAAAAGCGGAGAAGAGATTAATCAGTTATTTGATGAATTTCAGACAAATGGCTTTCGTCCGGTACTCTGGCAGATGGTCTTTATGATTCTTACAGCTGCCATAGTTTTTGCCGGTGTGCAGAATGGAATCGAAAAATACTCTAAAATTCTGATGCCTCTCCTGCTGGTACTGGTTATTGCACTCGACATCAGGGCAGTAACCCTGAAAGGTGCAGGGGAAGGTTTAAAATTTTATCTTCAACCTGATTTTTCTGAAGTAACATGGAAAACAGTGATGATGGCTCTCGGTCAGGCTTTCTTTTCGTTAAGTGTGGGAATGGGCTGCCTGATTACCTATGGATCTTATATTCAGAAAAATAACAACCTGACAACTATTGCTGTCAGTACTTCGGTTGCAGACTTATTAGTCGCTTTCCTCTCAGGACTGCTTATTTTTCCAGCTGCTTTTGCGTTTGGAATTAATCCCGGGCAAGGGCCCGACCTTGTTTTTAAAACACTGCCCAATATCTTCCTTCAGATGCCAGGTGGATATTTCTTCGCTATTCTGTTTTTTGTACTGATTGCCATTGCGGCTCTCACTTCTACCATTTCAGTACTTGAAGTCGTTGTAGCATATTCCATTGAAGAGTTGAATATCAGCAGAAAACCGGCTACCATTCTGGCCACTGTGGCTATCAGTATTCTGGGTATTTTTTGTACACTCTCCTTCTCATCTCTGGCAGATTTCAAAATCTTTCATAAGACTTTCTTCGACCTGTTCGACTTTTCGTCTGCCAACATCCTTCTGCCGGTTGGTGGCTTCCTGATTGTCATTTTTGTCGGATGGTTCATGGGAAAAAATAAACTCAAAGAAGAGATTTCAAGCAATGGAACATTTAAAGCAACCTTCTTTTTCCTTTTCAGGTTTATCGTTCGCTTTATTGCTCCGGTAGCCATTGCTCTTGTTTTTCTCAATGGTTTAGGTGTTCTGAAATTTTAATGATTAAAAAACTTAAATATTTCCTTTCTTCCATCGGGGAATATTTCAGCTTTTCAAAATCAGAAAGGCAGGCTTTATATTTTCTGACTGGTATTATCATTATCGTCAGTCTCCTGAACTTTTTGATTCCTTATCTGCAACTTAAATCAAAAGCTGATATAAACCGTTTTGAGGAAGAAATAGCCTCCTTGAATCAGTTATCAGGCGAAGGAGATACCAATTCAGAAAACATTGATCCTTATCTGGAAGATATAGGATATAAACCAGTTCAGGCTTTTTATTTCGATCCCAATAAAGTCGGACCTCCCGAATGGGAAAAATTAGGAGTACCTTCTTTCATTTATCAGCGCATTGAAAAATATAAACTAAAAGGCGGAAAAATTCGAAAAACTGAAGATTTGCTTAAGTTTTCGGGATTAGACAGGCAATGGTATGAAAACATTAAAGACTTTGTCAGATTTAGCGAAAAAGCTGACACTTTTAAAACACAACCTACTTCCCCAAGCTTTCAGAAATATGACCTGAATAAAGTTACCCGCGATGAGCTGATTTCCATAAAAGGTATTGGAGAGGTATTGGCCGACAGAATCATCAACTACAGGGAATATCTTGGGGGATTTTATACCCTTGAGCAGTTGGCTGAAGTATATGGAATTGATTCGCTAAGATTTAACTACCTGAAAAAATATTTCTTACTCAATGACATCTCAGTGAAAAAAATCTCCCTGAACCTGAGCTCTGTTTCACAATTGTCGAAGCATCCATATCTGACTTACCGTCAGGCTGAAAAAATTGTTGAATTCAGAAACAAAACAGGTCCGTTCCACTCGCTTGAAGAACTTCGGAGAACAAATATTTATCAGGATAGTGCTGCCTATAACAAACTTTTTCCTTACTTAAAACTCTGGGATAATGATTGAATTTCTGCCAAATCATGCCATCAATAAAAGCCTATGGGATCAAAGGATAAGCACTGCTCAAAATCCGAGAGTATATGCATTAAGCAGGTATCTGGATGCGGTTTTTCCGGAATGGTGGGCATTGTTAAGCAATGATTATCAGGAAATAATGCCTGTTTTTCCTAAAAAGAAGTTTGGGTTGAATTATCTGCATCAGCCGATGTATGTCCAGCAAAGCGGAATTTTCTTTCAGCAAAAAAGTGAATTTTTCAGATCTGAGGAATTTATTAAAGCTATACCTGAAAAATACAAATACATTGATGTTCACCTTAACTTTAAAAATCTTCCCCCGAAAGGCATCAAACTTTATAAAGAGAAGAAAATAAATCAGTTATTACGGCTCGACAGGGGTTATGAAGAACTTTATGGAAAATTTTCTGAAAGCCACAGAAAAAACATCAGAAGAAGCAAAAAATACAAGCTTTTCATGAAGGAGTTGACTGAATATGATCTGTTTTTCGACTTCAAACAACAATTTCCAGGCGAATACCGTGAATCAATGTCTGTCCTGAAGAAAATTTGCCAAAACCTTGACTATCAAAATATTAAAGTATTCTCAGTTCTGGATGAAAATCAAAATACCCATGCAGTTGCTCTTTTTATTTACTGGAATAATACCCTGACATGGTTGTCGTCTGGTGTATCTCATGAGGCAAGGGAAAATAAAGCCCTGTTTTTTCTGGTTGACAAACTGATTGACCAATTTGCCGGAAGCAAAATGATACTTGATTTCGCTGGCTCTTCTCTTCCGGGCGTCTGGTATTTCAACAATGGTTTTGGCGCGGCAGATGAAATTTATTATCATATCACACTCAATCGTTTGCCATTGATAATCAAACGGTTAAAAAAATAATAAACCAATATCTTTTTTGGATCCCTTCTTTAAATAAATTCATTAAATGGTTATTAAGCCAGAAAATTGCGACCACCTGATTTTCAAATTTCAATAATTACCTTGAAAAAATTTTGATTTTTATAAGGGATAAATAAAAAAAAATTTTGCCATTCGAGTTATTTGATTATTTTTGAGGCGGTTTTAAGTTGTTAATTTTTTCGGAAATATTTTGTTTTATCCAGATTTGAGGGGTTAATTCTGGAGAAATTGTTATATCTTTGAGCTTTGTCATTAGTTGCTAAAATAAAGGAAATGAAAAGAATTACACTAATTGTGGCATTATTCACCGGTTTATTTGTATTTCATCTAAGTGCACAGGTTGCTGATGAAGACAAACCGGGAAAGATTAAAAAAACAGCCGGGAAGCCGGAAAGTATTAAATTCAACAGGTCGTGGTCAGTTGGAGCGTATGGTGGTGTTCCCATTGTTTTCGGAGATGTTAACCCCGAATATTTGTCGCTGGGTTATGGCCTTTCTGTTCAGAAAGCTTTTTCTCATTCTACATTGGTCCGACTTTCTGGAGGAATGGGAAGTGCAAAAGGAATTGACAGAAAATATTCTTCAACATTTATGATCAAAAACAACCCTGCACTTAACGGGAAGCAAGACCCTTTTGTTGACTTTACTTCCATCGGATATACCTATTTCAATTATAAAATGAATTATTACGACATAAACTTTCATTTTATTTACAACTTTGCTGCCTCTGACTACAGAACGCGTGAAACACAACGTTTGAACCTGTATTTTTTCGGTGGCGGTGGTCTGATGCTCTACCAGACTTTTACCGACCAGCTTGATAAAAACGGGGCATTGTACGATTTCAGCACCATTTATAATGATTACATCAATGGTAATATTACCCAAAATGATGCAAAAAAGCTTGTTGCCGATATGCTCGACAGAGATTATGAAACTGCCTGTGACGGAAATCCTGCCGGAGCAGCACCCACATGGCAAACAGTTGTTCTGAACCATATTGCTTTGCCAAACGTATCCGGTGGGCTGGGAGCACGATTCAGAGTTTCATCCAAGCTCGACTTTACTCTTGAAGCCCGTGCTCATTATACCAACGAAGACCTGCTGGACGGACAAAGATGGGAAAGGTCTTATGATATTTTATCTTCTCACAACGATATTTTCTTTTTTGGCTCCATCGGATTAAACTACCGACTTGGCAGAATCGACAATATCAATTGGTTCGACAATCCTGCTGCCATGCATTATAAAATTACCCTTGAAAACAAAAGAAAAATTGCCTTACTGTCTTCTGATACCGACAATGACGGGGTTTCCGACTATTTTGACAAAGACCTTGAAACACCGGAAGGGGTAAAAGTAGATGCACAGGGCAAACCTCTTGATTCAGATGGGGATGGAGTAGCTGATTATCAGGATGAAGAGCCATTTTCTGATAAGGGAGCAATGGTGAATGAAAAAGGAATTTCAATTGACAGTGATGAAGATGGTGTTCCCGATCACCGTGACCTGGAACCTAATACTCCTAAAGGTAAATTAGTTAATTTTCAAGGGATTACAATAGCTGAGAAAGGTTCTATAAGTGGGGTCAGTGGAAGTGCTATCGGATTTCTTCCTGCTATCTTTTTCGATTTTGACGATGCAAGGCTGAAAACTGAATTCCTGAGTCCATTAAGCATGGTGGCTGAAGCCATGAAAGCTAATCCAACGGCTAAATTAAGAATTATCGGCTATACCGACAAAGTGGGAAGTGAAGAATACAATAAGGCTCTTGGCCAAAGGCGGGCACAAACAGTTGCCGACTTTCTGACCATGCAGGGCATTGATCCTTCCCGCCTTGAAGTCATCAGCAAAGGTTCGGCTGAGCCACTGACAGACGTAAATACCAATGACGCACAACGCCTGAACAGAAGGGTACAGTTTGAACTGATCAAAACTTCGGCACCTACCCCTGAAGAGAAAAAATTTGAGGAAGTTCCGGTAAAAGAAGAATAGTAATCTGGATTTTTATTTCTGAGATAATGGATTTTTCTTCTCTTTTACGAAAAAGAGGACTAAAAATCCGCAGATAAAAAACATTCCCAGCATGATGACAGAATTACGCATGCTGCCACTCACCTGCTCAATAAAACCATAAGAGGCGATACCCAACACAATGGCAATTTTCTCAGTAAACTCATAAAAACTGAAAAAAGATGAAGTATCATGTGTACCCTCTGGAATCATTTTCGAATAAGTAGAACGGGAAAGACTTTGGATACCGCCCATCACCAGACCTACTATAGCGGCAAGAAGGAAAAAACCACTGGCCTTATAAGTGAAATATGCAGTAATACACATGCTTACCCAACCGGCAAGTAAAACCGATATTGCTTTCAGATTGGATGTTTTCTCCGATAGCCAGGCTGCAATCTGTGCTCCCACCATGGCAATCAATTGAATAAGTAAAATACTGATAATCAGGTTTTGTGTTGTAACATGCAATTCTTTTGCTCCGAAAAGGGAGGCCATGTAAAGTACTGTTTGAACACCCATGCTGTAAATAAAAAACGCATAAAGAAAGACACGCAGATTCTTCATTTGGCGGACCTCTGCAAAAACCTTCAACAGTTCCTGGAATCCTTTGGTAATATTGTTTTTCCTGACTTTTTCTTTTTGATAACCTGAAGGAAGATGATAAAATGAATATTGCGAAAAACCAATCCACCATAAACCCACAGAAAGAAAACAAATCTGAGTCGGAAGAATCTTGTCTTTAAAACCAAGCTTTTCAGCATTCATGATGAATAAAAGGTTGAGAACCAACAAAAGAAATCCACCAAAATAGCCTAAGGAAAAGCCTTTTGCACTGACGCGGTCACGCCTGTCTTCCGATGCAATTTCCGGGAGATAGGCATTATAAAAAACCAGACTGCCGTTAAATCCAATATTTCCGAGAATGATTCCGGCAAGGCCAACAATCAGATTTTTCCCGTTGAAAAAGAACAAAGACATACATGCCAGTGAACCCAGGGTAACAAAAAATCGCATATATGATTTTTTTTGTCCACTATAATCGGCAATGCCTGATAAAACAGGGGATAAAAAAGCTGTAACCAGAAATGAAAACGAAAAAGCATAACTGTAAAGCACACTGTTTGAAACTGTAAAACCTAAAAACTCGACCATTTCACTTCCAAAGGCTTTTTGGGTCATGCTTTCATAAAAGGGAGGAAATACTGCTGCCGTTATCACCAGGGGAAACACTGAATTAGCCCAGTCGTAAAATGCCCAGGCATTGATGATTTTCTTATTATTTACCTCAAATGCTTTCAGGATGATTTTGATTGCAGTTTCTGAACAATACTCAATAAATACTGGGTTTGTTTTTGAGACAATTGCTTATTGTTTAACTGTTCCTTTTTAAATGCAGCTATTTCTTCAGAGGTCAGCGACCTGTTATTTTTCTTGCAATACATTCTCAGATAATGCTCTTTGAAGATATAATTCATCGGGTATGATTTCGCAAGTTCAGTGGCATATTGAAGCGATTTGTAATGATTTTTTTCGACCTCATCATAAATTTTCATCAAAAAATACTTTGATTCGGTGCTGAGAATGATATCATTATGCTTAAAATTCAGAAATATCAGCCCCTTTTCTCTGTTCCCTGAAGGTACAAACAATAAAAAAGGACGGAGATAAACATAATTCTCATAGGCAACATCTGTCAGATACAAGTATAATCCGGAAGTCAGGTAAAAACCATCAAAAGAGGTTTCCTTTCCAAGTGTATTTTTAATAACAGAAAGATTTTTTTTCAATTCGACCAGGGTGTTGACATATTTACTCTGCATCAGGTCTAATCTTGACATAAAAGAATAGATAACAATTCTCAAAAACTGATATTCATCGGTTACAATATTACCTGTTTTGCTCCTGGCTGTCGTGAGTGCTTTATAAAAACATTCAACATTTTCATCATTGTTTTCTCCGGAAATGATTTTCCACCAGTAATAATTAGCTTCATACAGGTATGTCCACGGAGAATAATTGTAATTTCTTTTCAACTCCAGACGAAGTGAATCTGCTCTGTTAAACTGAAAATTATAAAGAAAATTAAAACCTTTGTAAACCTCAGCTCTGATATTGCAATTGCTGATGATGTCTTTACCGGTAAAATTATAGGAATTCAGATTATTATAACTGCTGACAATTAAAACAAAAACGAGTATAAACCTGAGTATTTTATTCACCGGATGAAAATTATGAAAGGTGCAAAGATAGTTTTTCGGACTTTTCAGTGAAAAGAATATTTTATTACCACATATAAATCAAAACCTGACTGATTGACTTTAATTGCCTGATAATAAATTCTCCGGTATAAGTTTGTTTTCAGGTACATCATTTTCATTGATCA
>JAAYUY010000052.1 GCA_012517435.1 Sphingobacteriales bacterium
CCCCCTGATCCTCGTCATGGAAAATATTGAAAAACCCGGAAACATAGGGGCAGTTTTGCGTACCTGTGATGCTGCCGGTGTTGATGCCGTTTTAATTGCCGGAAATCAGACCGATCTTTACAATCCAAATGTCATCAGAGCGAGTTTGGGAACAGTGTTTACCAACAGGATTGGCCTTTGTGAAACGCGGACAGCCATTGATTTTTTATCTTCAAAAGGCATAGAAATTTTTATTACAACCCCCGCTGCTGACAAACCCTATACTTCTGCCAGTTACCGGCTCCCTTCTGCCATTGTGATGGGTTCAGAGGCCTATGGTGTTTCTGATAAGTGGTTTAAAACCAACTTTCATCGAATCCTCATTCCCATGTACGGAAAGGCAGATTCTTTAAATATTTCCGTTTCGGCTGCCATTGTTTTGTATGAGGCTGTGAGGCAGCGAAAACTTGTATGATGGATGAAACCGGAAAGTCATAGCATGAATTTCAGCTCTGTTAAAGTTTTATACTGTAAATTATCTCTGCTTCTGTCTTTTTAATGATACTGATTTCTTTGCCTGTATTCCGTATAAATATTTTGCTTAATTTCCGATAAAAGCCTGATTTTTGCAGGCCTCAGGATTTTGTTATGGGTACGATTAAAAAGATTACCATCATAGGTGCAGGATGCCTGGGTAAAGCCCTTGTCCGGCAACTGCACATAAAAGGTTTTCAGATACATGAAATTGTTTCCCGGAAAAAGGAAGAAGTGGAGAGCTTGTGCCAACTGACTGGCGCCACTGCCAATTTTGGTGATTATGACTCCGTTTTACCCGATGCCGATCTATACATTGTTTCAGTAAAAGACGATGCTGTTTTTGAAATTCGTAAAAAACTGAAAATCAAAGATAAATTAGTGGTTCATACCTCCGGAACCCTGCCTTTTGATGCCCTGAAAAAATGCAGTTCACAGTTTGGCATTTTTTACCCGCTTCAGACTTTCAGTAAAAACAGAATGCCCGATTTTGAAGAAATACCTTTTTTTGTCTGGGCTTCTTCCTCAGCTTCCCTGTTGGATCTGTATGATGTGGCTGCTGCACTGAGCAAAAAGGTCTTTACTGCCAAAGAGGATAAACTTAAAACCATCCACCTGGCGGCTGTTTTTGCTTCCAATTTTACCAACCACCTGCTGAAAATTTCCAAAGATATTCTTGAAGAAAATGAAATTGATTTTCAAATACTTAAGCCATTAGTCGAAGAGACTTTCAAAAAGGCATTCGAGTTGAGCCCTGAAGATGCTCAGACGGGCCCTGCCAAAAGAGGGGATTGCACGACTACTGATAAACATAAAAGCATGCTGAAAAGAGATGACTGGCGGGCACTTTATGTGTTGTTCTCGGGGATGATACGCGAGGAATATGCTGATAAAAAAAAGGATTAATGAAACTTAAACAACTGCTCAGAGATATTTTTTCCCTCATCAGAATCAAAAACCTTCTGATTATTGCCTTTACGCAGTGTGTTGCCTATTATTCGCTGATTATTCACGGGCATATTGAGTATTACAATTCTCATTTTATCAGCCTGATGATAGGTACGGTTTTAATTGCCGCTGCAGGCTATCTGATAAATGATTATTTTGATGTGGAATCGGATATGGTTAACCGCCCCGAAAAAGTGCTTATCGGTAAAAGATTTAGCCAAATATCGGTTCTTATTGCTTATGTCTTACTGAATCTGGCTGCTCTCATCACCGGGGCATTTACCAATCTGCTCGTATGGTTTACCTTTTCCATCACGATATTAGCCTTGTTTTTTTATAGTTATTCGCTGAAAAAAATACCTTTGGTGGGCAATCTGCTCGTGGCTGCCCTGATGGCAATGACGCTGGTGGTGCTTTGGTTTTTTCAGGCTGGAGTCGATAAGGTTTCTTTCATTTTCTTTGTCTTGTTTGCTTTTCTCAGCGGCCTTTTCCGTGAAATACTCAAAGATGCGGAAGATATGGAAGGCGACAAGGCTGCAGGTTACCTCACTTTTCCGGTTCGCTTCGGTTATGGGCTTACCGAATTTCTCTTGTTTTCTATCTTATTCATTTTCATTATTTTTCTGATAATATACTCGTGGTCAATGTGGCTTGAACATCGCTGGTGGATTTCGGCTTATCTGCTCGTAACTGTGATTTCTCCGGCTGCTTATATGCTCCCGAAAATTTTTAAAAGTGAATCAATCACTGAAATTGAAAAACTGACCAAACTGGCTAAATTGATAATGATTACCGGTACTTTGTCGATGTTACTTCTACTGATATGAAATTAATTCTCGTTTCACAATCGCCCCGCAGAAAAGAACTCCTCGAAATGGCCGGATACCGTTTTGAGGTATTTGTTCCTGATATTGATGAAGATGGCTTTGACCACGATAATTACGAAGAACTGCCTGTATTGCTTGCCCGGCAAAAAGCTGCCGTGGCGGCTGATGTTTTTCCTTCGGATGTACTGATAGCTGCTGATACGATTGTGGTCTTAAACGGGGAAATTATCGGGAAACCCGGGGATGAAAGCGAAGCTTTCCGGATGCTTAAAAAATTGTCCGGAAATACCCATACCGTTGTCACGGGCGTTTGTGTGAGAAAGGGTGATACCTGTGTCGGTTTTAACGACCTGAGTCTGGTTACATTCAAAGAGCTGAGCGATGATGAAATCAACTTTTATATCCGCAATTATCATCCTTTCGATAAGGCTGGGAGTTACGGCTGCCAGGACTTTATCGGATTAATCGGCATTGAACGGATTGAAGGTTCGTTTTATAATGTCATGGGATTGCCTGTGCATAAAGTTTATCCGGTGCTGAAAGAGTTCGGGATTTTGCCTGAATGAGGGGGATTTTCACCACGGAGGAATTTTTCACCACAGAGGCACAGAGAGCACAGAGGGCACGGAGGAATTTTTCACCACGGAGACACAGAGGCACGGTGTTTTTTTTACCACAGAGAACACAGAGGGGCACGGAGGATTTTTTTACCACGGAGACACAAAGGCACAAAGCTTCTAAATTATTTTCTTAGTGTCTTGGTGGTTAAGTTTTTTTCACCACAGAGGCACAGAGAGCACAGAGAGCACGGTTTGTTTCACCACGGAGGCACAAAGGCACAAAGCTTCTAA
>JAAYUY010000053.1 GCA_012517435.1 Sphingobacteriales bacterium
AATTGCATAGCAGGTGTTTTTGATCCGCATACCGAATATTATGCTCCCAAACAAAAAGAGGATTTCGACATTAATATATCCGGCCGGCTCGAAGGTATTGGTGCAACACTACAGGAAAAAGGTGATTATATCAAAGTGGTCAGAATAGTTCCCGGCAGTGCTTCCTGGCGTCAGGGAGAACTCAAGGCAGGGGATATTATTCTAAAAGTGGCACAGGGAGATGCTGAACCTGTCGATATTGTTGGGATGCGGCTGGATGATGCAGTCCAGTTGATCAGGGGAAAAGCCGGGACAATGGTCAGGCTTACTGTAAAAAAAATGGATGGAACCATCAAGGTAATTTCCATCGTCAGGGATGTGGTAATTATTGAGGAATCTCTGGTGAAGTCAGCTATTATTACAGATGAAAAGACAAAATTGAAGATTGGCTACATCAAGCTGCCTCAGTTTTACACAGATTTTACCAGAACAGGAGGAAATGGCTGTGCAGCCGATGTAAAGGTGGAACTGAAGAAGCTGATGGCTGAAAATGTGGATGGAATAGTATTCGATTTACGCGATAATGGTGGCGGCTCCTTACAGGATGCAGTTGACATTGGCGGCTATTTTATTCCCAACGGGCCAATTGTTCAGGTCAGGTCAAGATGGGGGAGTCCGTTGTTGCTTAATGATCAGGATAATTCAGTGGTGTATGACGGTCCTATTGTATTCATGGTCAATGTGTTAAGTGCTTCTGCATCTGAAATTCTGGCTGCTGCCATGCAGGATTACAAGAGAGCTGTTATTATTGGGGCACCTACATTTGGAAAAGGAACGGTTCAGCGGTTTATTGAGCTTGACCAGTTTATTCAGGGGGATATTACCCCGAAATCTTCCTTTGGCTCCCTGAAAGTTACTATTCAGAATTTTTACAGGATAAACGGCTCAACCACCCAGCTACATGGGGTGACCCCCGATATTATTTTACCAGATATTTATGAATATGCCAAAATAGGCGAAAAGGATCTGGATTATCCTTTGCCATGGGACAATATTAAATCTGCCACCTACACCACATGGAAATATCCGGTAAACATAAATTATCTTAAGACTAAAAGTGCCGAAAGAATTGCTAAAAATGAATATTTTAACAAAATAACCGAATATGCCAGCTTTTTAAACACACAAAATCAGAATACCAATCAGGTATTGACTTTCGAAGAATACAAAAAGGAAATGGATGAATTTAATAAGAAATCTGAGGCATTTAAAAACATGGATAAAGAAATTTCATCCATGAAAGTTAGCCCGTTGGCAACGGATTTAATTACGCTTCAGAAAGATACCGCTGCAATGGCAAGGGCAGAAGAATGGCATAAGGAAATCGTGAAAGACCAGTATCTCTATGAAGCCATCAACACTTTAGGGGATATAAAAAAGAAATAGAGAATAACTTTCTCCATTTTTTTAGCAGTTTTTTTTGCCGATCCGGGAACAGGAATTTCTGTTTGGATTAAAATATTTATTTTTACAGTCTTGATAAATCAGCTTAAATCCTTAAAAACATGAAAAAAGCTTTTAATCTTTTGCTGGTAAATATTTTTATTTTATCAGCAGTTGAATCATTTTCACAGGTGCGTATCATGGCCGGATTTAAAGATGCCACCTATTACAGGATGACAAAAGATATTTCAGCTATCACCGAACTGAAAATAGATATTTTACCGTCAGCCGGAAGTATGCAGAATTTTAAAGCCTTGATGAAAGATGCCTGCGACCTTGCATTTTTACAATATGATGTGATCTTTTTCCAGCTGGGCTTAAATGCTGATGATCAGGCAAAAATTGATAATCTTAAAATTGTTTTGCCACTTGGGATGGAGGAAATTCATCTGATAACCCTCAAATCAAATGATTTTAAAGGTATTGATGATCTGGAGGGGAAGAAAGTCGCCATCGGGTCTAAAAATCAGGGGACATACATTACAGCTTCTTATATTAAATCGGTTACGAAAATCAAATGGAAAAGTATTGCACTTGGTTTTAATGATGCATTGGAAGCACTGCTGGTAGGTGATGTTGCTGCTTTCTTTTTTGTAGGTTCGGCTCCGGTGAACAAATTGTATGATCTGCCGGAAAACATTCAATCAAAGCTGACCTTAATACCTTTGACACATCCAAAACTTCAGGAATATTACACACCTGTAACTCTGAAATCAGGGACTTATCAATGGCTGAAAGAAGACATAGCTACTTATGGAGTACGATATGCGCTGGCTACAAATACCAAAGCTGAAACTTCAGCTGAGTATGACAACATCAAAAAACTGGTTGAAGATATACGAACCAAGTATGATGTGCTGGTTCAAAATGGTCATGAACAATGGAAAGAAGTGGATTTTAAATTCGATAACATTAAATGGCCAATTCACTCAGCTACCATGGAAATATTCAATCTGAAAAGATTTTAGGGAAAGGCCAGACGCTTCGGGTTCTGCTTTCATAGAATTATCAAAAATTTAGCATTTCTTTTCGAAAAGGAGAGGAAATCCGGAATTTTGAACTTGATAGAAACAAACTTAATATTGTTCGGTTTCGTTGGGGAAAGAGCCGGATTTGACATCGCTGATATAATGCTGGACTGCTTCAGTAATAATGGCTTCAAGGTTGGTATAACGTCTTAAAAATCTTGGAGAAAACTCATTGTTTAACCCTATCATATCATGAAAAACCAATACCTGTCCGTCAACATGGGGGCCGGCACCAATACCAATGGTGGGTATGTGAACGGTATTGGTTACAATTTCAGCCAGTTTTGCCGGAATCTTTTCAAGTACAATGGCAAAACATCCGGAGGCTTCCAGTTGTTTGGCATCTTCAAGTAGTTTGTCGGCTTCGGCTTTTTCGCGTGCCCGAACGGAATATGTCCCGAATTTATTGATAGACTGGGGCGTCAGTCCAAGATGTCCCATTACCGGAATACCTGCAGTTATAATTCTTTCAATACTTTCTTTAATCTCGGTTCCGCCTTCAAGTTTTACACAATGTGCACCTGATTCTTTCATGATTCTGATGGCAGATTCAAGAGCAATTTTAGAATTTCCCTGATAGTAACCGAAAGGCAAATCCACCACCACCAGAGCTTTCACCTGAGCCCTGACGACCGAAGCGGCATGATATATCATTTGGTCAAGCGTAATGGGGAGGGTAGAAGTATATCCTGCCATGACATTTGAGGCTGAATCACCCACAAGTATCACATCAATACCCGTTTTATCAAGAATTCTTGCAGTTGTATAATCATAAGCCGTTAACATGGCTATCTTTTCACCTTTTTCCTTCATTTGCTGAAGTACTTTGGTGGTTATTCTGCTATAAATACGTTTTGTTGACGACATGTCCTATATTTTTAAATATTACTTTTTCAGGTTTTTCAGCTGGTTCTGAAGCATTTCAACCTGCCTGCTCAGTGAAGCATTTTTTTCTTCCAGTTTTTTCAGTTCATCATACAGAAAATTGATAATATCCTTGTCTTTATTCTGGTTCAGGTAAAAAGTTTTAAAATCCTGAAGCGTGGCATTTTCAGTTTTCAGTTTTTGAAGCTGATCTTTCAGCTTATTGTTTTCTTTCTCCAATTCTGTAATTCTGTTCAGGGTTTTGTTGTCAAGATTGCTTTCAATAAATGCATTCAGACTCAGGTTGTCATTTTTGCATTTTTCCAGCAATTGTTTTTGCGTTTCAAGTTCTTTTTCTTTGGTTGAAAGGTCTTTTTTCAGACGGACAATCAATGCCAATGCTTCTGTCAGCTCCTTGTTGTCTGAAGAACCCGTTGTTTGATTTGGCTTTTCGGTAAGAGTATCAGCTTCTTTTTTTACATCGTTTTTCTGTGTATTTGTATCTGCTGTTACTTCAGGCTCTTTTACGTCTTTGATAGACAACAGGTAATCATATTTTCCGTATTCTTTATGATTGACGAGCAATTGTATTTTCTGAAAAGTAATCTGGCTTGATTTCCCGACAAAGAGGCCGAAATTCCTTAAATTAAAATTTGATTCATTTTCAAAAGAATAGATGAAGTAGTTGTTGATATAAATCTCGATTTTATTCCCATTAACAAGGATATTCAAATCATTCAGTTCGCCCTTCATCAGCAGGTAGTTGCATTTCTTCCAGCTATTGTTGGGTGTGCTGCCTGTCAGGTATGAAATAATTCCGTTTTCATTTATCTTTCTGATTCTGAATTGTTTACTTTTGTTAAATTCTAAAATCAGACCGTCAGTAAGGCTGCTGTTGAATTGAAAGCAAACGCCAGCCACCTGATAGGGAAAAACAAGTTTTTCAAGTGTAAGATTTACTGATAGTTCGTAATTGGGATAAGGGTTTTGCCAGTTGGGAAAAATAAACCTGTCTTTTGTATTGTTTTTTCTTTCAATCAGATACTGGCCATTTGAGATAATCATGATTTCGTCTTCATCATTGGCAATTGGCCAAAGTTTCAGGTCTCTGGAAGATTTAAAATCAGAATTAAAAACTATTTTATCGAAATATTCAGGGTTAAGATTTTGTGCAAACAGTCTTGCAGAAAAAAGAAAGAATAAAACAATAAAAGATTTTCTCATGAAAATGGTCTAAATTTGCATCTGCAAATATTACAAAATTAGAGCGAATAGATTCACAATATGTCAAAATTACCTGTTCTTTTACTTCTGCTGATTTCATTATTTCTGATTAACTGCAACGATGATTTTCAAATAAATGCCAAATGGAAAGATATTACCATAGTGTATTGCCTGTTAAATCCAAGTGAACCCGACAGTCAGCATTTTGTCAGGATCAACAGGGCTTTTCTGAACGATAAAAATGATGCGCTGATGCTGGCTCAGAATCCCGATTCGACAAACTATCAGGACTCCCTTTTTGTCAGACTTGAATACTGGAAAAACAATACTCATGTTTCTGTTAATGATATTGTGTTATACAGGATCCCTAATAATCACAAAGATTCCGGCATTTTTGCCAATACCGGTCAGTATTTGTGGGCTACACCAAAAAAGACGGTTTTGGATCAGGAGGCAATTTATAAACTCAGGATTACAAACACTGTAACAGGTAAAGAAGTCTGGGCAGAAACGCCCATTGTCGGAAATATTTATTCATTGTTCCCAAAGGTAGGTAATAAAATTACCATTTCTCCCAAGAGTAATATTGATTTTCAATGGTATAGCGGGAAAAATGCCTTTTTTTATGATGTAGTGGCAGAGATATGGTACAATGAATTTCCTGCCAGCAAACCTGAAGAAAAGACTAAAAAGGTATTGTACTGGCCGATTGCCAAAAACTATGTTCCCTCTAAAACAGATGAAATTGTTGAAATGAAGGTTACAGTGCCGGGCATCAGTTTTTATCAGTTTTTAAAGGATAATATTCCTGTCAACTACGACATCAACAGGGAGTTTTTAAGGATTGATTTTATTTATTCTGCAGGAGGAGAAGAAATTTACAACTACATGAATGTCAATAAGCCATCCATAGGCATTGTGCAGAAAAAACCTGAATACACCAATATCAGCAACGGTTTGGGTGTATTTTCTTCACGAAACAGGAATGTGGTTTCTGTTCAGATTACCCCGACCATGCGTGTAGAACTTCAGACAAACGACCTGACAAGAGACCTCAATTTTATCAGATAGCCTGAAACTTCTTCTATTTTTTCTTCAGAATTTTTCAGTTTTGTCTGACTAAATGTCATTTTGATAGGCTGATAATGACTAAACGGATTGTTTTATCCCTTTGGCACTACCATTGACATAAGAGGGCAAATCAATAAAGTATAAGACATGGGAAAAGTAATAGGAATAGATTTAGGCACAACAAACTCTTGTGTGGCTGTCATGGAAGGCAACCAACCCGTTGTAATTCCAAACAGTGAAGGAAAACGTACCACACCTTCTGTCGTAGCCTTTCTGGAAAATGGTGAAATTAAGGTGGGTGACCCGGCAAAACGTCAGGCGATTGTCAATCCAAAGTTCACTGTTTCTTCCATAAAAAGATTTATGGGCAACCGTTTTGAAGAAGTCAATGAAGAACGGTCGCGTGTCAGTTATTCTGTGACCCGCGGGCAAAATGATACCTGCCGGGTGGACATTCGTGGTAAACTCTATACTCCTCAGGAAATATCGGCAATGATTCTTCAGAAAATGAAGAAAACTGCCGAAGATTATCTGGGAACTACAGTGACGGAGGCTATTATTACCGTTCCTGCTTATTTCAATGATGCCCAGCGTCAGGCTACCAAGGAAGCCGGTGAAATTGCAGGTCTGAAAGTCCTTCGTATCATCAACGAACCTACAGCTGCAGCACTCGCCTATGGACTTGATAAAAAAAGTACAGACCAGAAAATAGCCGTATATGACCTTGGTGGCGGAACTTTTGATATTTCAATTCTTGAACTGGGTGATGGTGTTTTTGAAGTAAAATCAACCAGCGGTAATACTCATCTCGGTGGAGACGATTTCGACCATTGCATCATCGATTGGCTGGTCGATGAATTCAAAAAAGAAGAAAATGTCGATCTCAGCAAAGACCCCATGGCCTTGCAGCGATTAAAGGAAGCTGCCGAAAAAGCAAAAATTGAACTTTCTTCATCGTCTGAAACTGAAATTAACCTGCCATATATCATCGCTATCGACAACATTCCCAAACATCTGGTCAAAAAACTGACCCGTGCCAAATTTGAACAACTGATCGACCATCTGATGCAGGCCACCATTGAACCATGCCGTACTGCCCTTCGTGAAGCCGGACTGACCGCCAGTCAGATTGATAATGTGATTCTGGTAGGTGGTTCGACCCGTATTCCTGCTATTCAGAAGCTGGTGAAAGACTTTTTTGGAAAAGAACCCAGCAAGGGGGTCAATCCTGATGAAGTGGTAGCTGTTGGAGCTGCTATTCAGGGTGGCGTTCTGACCGGTGAAGTAAAAGATGTTTTACTGCTCGATGTTACCCCGCTTTCTTTAGGAATAGAAACCCTTGGCGGAGTGTTTACCAAGTTAATTCCTGCCAATACAACCATTCCCACGCGCAAGAGTGAGATATTTTCTACAGCAGCCGATAATCAACCATCCGTTGAAATTCATGTTCTTCAGGGTGAAAGGCCTATGGCTGCCGGCAATAAAACCATCGGTCGCTTTATCCTCGATGGTATTCCGCCTGCCCCTCGTGGTGTCCCGCAAATTGAAGTTACATTTGACATTGATGCCAATGGTATTCTGAATGTAACAGCAAAAGATAAAGGTACCGGTAAAGAGCAGAAAATCAGAATAGAAGCCTCATCAGGCCTGACCAAGGAAGAAATAGAGCGGATGAAAGCAGATGCAGAAAGAAATGCTGAAGCCGACCGCAAGGAGAAAGAAAGAGTGGAGAAAATCAATCAGGCCGACAGTCTGATTTTCCAGACAGAAAAACAGCTTCGTGAATTTGGGGATAAATTGCCGGCCGATAAAAAAGCAGCCATTGAATCAGCCAATAACAAGCTCAAAGAAGCACATAAAAATCAGGATCTGAATGGAATAGATCAGGCAATGGCTGAACTGAATACCGCCTGGCAGGCTGCTTCGCAGGATATATACAATGCCCAGCAGCAAAGCGGACAACAACAGCAATACCAGCAGGAAAGCCAGCAAAACCCGCCATCCGATGGAGAGGTGAAAGATGTTGACTTTGAGGAAGTTAAGTAAGAAATCGCCATCATAACACAGGCCGGCTCCGGAGGAGCCGGCTTTTTTATTTGAATTAAATGGAAAACTGCCTGCTATCCCGATCAGTTATTTTAAGATAATTGCGGGCATTCGGGTTAAGTTTTCTGTCTCCGCGTTTTTCTTGCCTGCTAAAGACAACCAATTGCCAGCTTTTTTGATTGCCTGTGGTTAACTCCCCTCTCTTTTTGAAAGAGAGGGGCCGGGGGTGAGTTAAATATAAACAAACCATATCAAATCTGCCTGACCTGCCTGAAGTCAGGCAGGCGTCAGGCAAGATTTTAGTTTTTCCTGCCAACTGCAGACTTTCTAATGCTTATTGCTGTTTTTTGTACTGAAGTATTGATAAATTTACCTTTAAACTTAATCTTCCTGATGGACTAAACTAAATTTAATTATGGCATTTTCGCTGTTTTAAGTTTTTCAAGCCTGACAGAGCCCGTAAACTTGATATAATCTTCCAATGATTATCTGACAATAAATCCGCCACTGATATTTGCCCTTTTTCCTTCCAGAAAATAGATATAATATCCCTGACTTAGCCCTTTCATTTCTATGGAAGAATTATTCAACTGATTTTTGTTGAAAACAGTTATTTCCTGACCCATCACATTCACAATTCTTAATTTTTCATAGTTTTCAGGGGTAAGATTATTCAGGTAAAGACTTTCATGCATGTAGCGGATTTGCGGTTTTCCGGTTTTATTTTCCCTTGTTGCCAGTGAATTTTTCAGAAAATGAAGGATAAATCTGTCATTATGTTCGCCTTGCGTAAGCTCAAACGCAACATTTTCACCGTTTGAAAGCCGGTATCTCTCACCTGTCAGTTTATCCTCAATTTCAATCAGGATGTCATCTATGTTTTCCTTTTTGCTGACCTGAAAATGATAGATGCCATCTTCCCCTGCATAAATACCGACAGGAACTGCAACTTCTTCATCATTTATCAGAGAAGTCAGCGATAATCCCTGAATGGCAAACTGGAGTTCAGAATCATGAATAAATGAATATAAAGCGATATTGGGGTTTCCTCTGAGTTTGGCTGCATCATATTTTTGGTCAAAACCATTGGTGGCTTCAGGTAAGAATGCACATAAAATTTCGTTGTAACTATTGTCAGGTCCCTCGACAGACAACCAGGAACGTAGCGGATTTTCAAAATCAGGAATAAAAAACTGTGTGCCACTATAAGCCTCTCTCTGATCTGCGGCAAGCGTGATGCTGGTGGTCCCGCTGCCGACTTTCACGAAAAATCCCTGCCCGACTGCTATGTCTGCATCCGGAGTAATATTTGAACCACCACTTGCAGCGGTACCTCCGCTGCTGTTTCTGATGGCATAATCAGCCCGCTGCCGGTCTCCAGCAGGATTGTCCCATAAATAAACTGCCTCATAGCCTGAAGCAAATTTGCCTGAGTTATCACTCAGAAATTCTGATACTTTCAGTCCGCAGGGGTAGGGATTTCCAATCAGGTTCCATCCGTCAGCATTTAAATATCCGTTATTGGTGTAGCTGACACTCATACCGCTGGAAAAATCATCCGGTACCAACAGATTACCCTGCCAGCTGAATGTACGGTTGGCATAATTGCTTACAACAGCATATCCTCTGCCGTTTACCAGATTTCCGGAAAGAATTCTTGTCCATCCCTCATCAATGTCTCCGGATGTAGCCTCATCGTACCAGTAAACATTGTAATCATTACTTTGCCAGATGGAAGAAAAAGCAAGATTTTTAACAGGAGAGCAGATAAAATGATAGGGTTCATAGGTGGCATTACCTGTCACATAGCGTTCGACAGTAGCGGCCACATTCTGTGTATTGTGTATCAGATTTCCGGTTCCTGAAGACGAACTTTTGATGACTATACCGGAATTGCCGGCATTGTTGGTTAAGTTATTTTCAACCGTAACAACATTACCTTCACTTATGGTTAAAGCTTTACCTGAATTTATAACAACATCGTATGCACTGAAATTTCCGGAAGTAGTATAATTACCATCAAAAATCACATTTTTTAATGATGTAGGACTTCCGTTGTCCCATGTGCTCCCATTCCAGGTAGTTTCCGGCAGTGGAATTGAATTGCTATAAACTATATTATCGATAAAAATGTTGGCAACATTACCATTACTATTGACCCCGTAAAACATCCATGAATCAATATAAGTATCATTAGAGAGCAATGCTTTAGAAAGTTCATCCCCAATTATGGTCCCGTTTACATATATATCTTGTTTATTTGAAGCCAAATACATAGATGCGCCTTTATAATTATAATTGATTGTTCCTGTTGTATTATTCCCAAATATTTCAACCGTATAAATGTTTCCTTGAGTAAAGGGTGTAGAACCTAAACTTGACCAACCACTCCCGTTTCTATATTTCATTGTAATTGAACCACTTGACCCGAATACCCATTGAATACCGGTAAATACCTCATTGCCAAAAAAAGTGTTGTTATTAGAATAAGTTGAACCTGCTCCCTGAAAAAAGTAGAATTCACCACTTGAAGCAGTTGTTCCACCCGAATTATCTCCCAATAAAATTAAAAATCTGGTATAAAATGATTTGCCTGCTGTATAATTGTATATTGAAAATTTATTAGCTGATCCAGAAGTTGAGGCAACAATCTGTAATTCAGCATTACTTCCAAAATTCTTTAATCCTTGATTATATAAATAAAATCCACCTCCATCACCATCACTTACTCTGATTCTGTCTTCACCACTGCTAGGTTGAGGTAGAAATGTTGTACTTACCCCACTAGAAGTTGTAAAACTTGATGATGACCCTGTCCCAAAATCATAACTCCATGGTTGGCTTTGGGTCACATTTAAACAGAGTGTTAAAAAGTAAATTAAACTCATAAACCTTTTCATAGCCAGCTATTTAATGGTTTTTAAGAAAATAATGAGCATTAAAAAACTATGAGAAAAAAAATACTACTTCAAAAATAAAAAATTGCAAAAAACCAAATGCAAGGATTATTTAATTTTAAACGTTACTGTTTATC
>JAAYUY010000054.1 GCA_012517435.1 Sphingobacteriales bacterium
AAATCTCAGTGTGATGAATGTAAACGAAAAAGAACTGAAAATAAACTGGTTAAAGAATTTAAAAGGCCTGTTGATGTGATTGATGATGGGGAAACATGTTTCCTTGAACAGGGGATTATCTGCATGGGGCCTGCTACCAGAGGTGGTTGCGGAGTACGCTGTATTGAAGGAAATGCTCCTTGCCGTGGTTGTTATGGCCCACCGCCCGATGTACCCGATCCGGGAGCTAAAATGCTTTCGGCTGTGGCTACCATGATTGATGCCAATACCCCCGAAGAAGTCGAAAAAATTGTTGCTACCATTGACGATCCTGCCGGAACTTTTTACCGCTTTAGTTTACCAGGTTCTATTTTAAGAAGAAAAGTAATTGTATGAAAAGAATAACCATTGATCCGATTACAAGGCTTGAAGGCCATGGTAAAATTGAAATCTTCCTTGACGATGAAGGAAGTGTTGACAATGTCTATTTTCAGGTTCCCGAACTCAGGGGATTTGAAAAATTTGTGGAAGGCCGTCCGGTAGAAGAATTGGCCCAGATTGTTACCAAGATTTGTGGTGTTTGCCCTGGTTGTCATCACATGGCTTCCGGAAAGGCTGCCGATGCTGTTTATAGGGTGGAACCAACGCCAACGGCAAAGAAAATCAGAGAGTTGTTTTACATGGCTCATTTTGTTCACAGCCATATTGCTCATTTTTATGCTTTGGCAGCTCCCGACTTTGTGGTTGGCCCTGATGCTCCGACTGCAAAAAGAAATATTCTGGGAGTGATTGAAAAAGTTGGAGTAGAAATCGGAACGGAAGTTATCAAACAAAGACGTCTGGCTCAGGAAATTCAGGCCTTACTTGGTGGACATCAGACACATGTGGTGCTAAACATTCCCGGTGGTGTCAGAAAAGGACTGAACGAAGAGCAAAGAGATGATATTGTCAGGAAAGCAGAAGGATTTATTGAATTTGCAAAATTCTCTCTGAAAATCTTTGAAGATGTTGTTCTGGCCAATTCTGCCTATGTTGACCTGATTGTCAATGGACCATACAGCCTGAAAATCCATTCAATGGGATTGGTAGATGAAAACAATAAGGTAAATTTTTATGACGGGAAGGTCAGGGTGGTTGACACCGAAGGTAAAGAATTGTTTAAATATGCTCCATCGGATTATACCAGATATGTAGCAGAAAGAGTTGAGCCATGGAGCTATCTGAAATTCCCGTATCTGAAAGAAATTGGATGGAAAGGCTTTATCGATGGAAATGATTCGGGTGTTTATCAGGCAACTCCATTGAGCCGACTGAATGCTTCGGATGGAATGGCTACCCCTTTGGCACAGATTGAATATGAGAAAATGTATAAAACTTTAGGTGGAAAGCCTGTTCATGCTACCCTGGCCATGCACTGGGCACGTTTGGTGGAATTGCTGTATTCAGCCGAAAGATGTCTTGAATTAGCTACCGACCCTGATATAACCGGAAAAGATTTGCGTGCTCCATTAACAAACATTCCTGAAGAAGGAGTAGGAATTGTGGAAGCCCAGCGTGGCACATTGACACATCATTACTGGACTGATAAAAAAGGAATTGTTACCAAAGCAAATATCATTGTTGGAACGACCAACAACAATGCAGCAATTTGTATGTCTATCAAAAAAGCAGCACAAGGGCTTATTAAAAAAGGACAGCCTGTTACTGATGGCATTTTGAATATGATAGAAATGGCCTTCAGGGCTTATGACCCATGTTTTTCATGTGCTACCCATTACCAACCGGGGGAAATGCCTTTGGTGGTGAATATAAGGGACAAGGAAGGGGAATTGTTGCAGAGCGTGAAAAGATAACTTTCTTGAAGGGGGATTTTTAATAGCGGGGGAATTAATTCCCCCGCTAATTGAATAAATCCTTTGTTTTTATTGAATGCAAATGACTCTTATTGCTGGATTTATTATTACAGGCAAATCCTCAATTTTATGCCATTTTTTTTCAAAGCTTTTTATATAACCTAAATTGCTTTTTATATCTCTGGTCATGCCAAGGACAACTCCATAATATTGGTGTTTACTATCCTTAAAAGAATAAAAGTATTCGTCTCCACAATTTAACCATTCCATGGCAACCAAAGCACCATTTTCAGGCAGGTAAACATTTTCTTTTTCTAAATCGAAAACTAACCATTCACCCCCATTTTTTGAGCTATTAATAAACGATTTAGTGAGTAAATCAGTTCCTGGTAACTTTGTATTCGTATCA
>JAAYUY010000055.1 GCA_012517435.1 Sphingobacteriales bacterium
AAAATAACACCCAAAAGAGCGAGTATTCCGCCCAAAATAGAAGCTAAAGAAGGGACTTCGTGAAGCCAGAAAAATGCGATGATAAGGGCAAAAACGGGTGTAATATAAAGAAAAGCAGATACTTCTGCAGCAGAGTTCATTTTCAGCAGGGCATAGGTCCAGAGCAAATAAGCCACTGCTGCCGGGAACACCCCGAGATAGATTCCTTCCAGAATGGCAAAATACGGAGCTGACTGTACAGAATGTATCATGCCGGGAAAATAGAAAAGCAGGAAGACGGAACCTGTAATCATGGTGTATGCCGTTACCTCAAGTGCTGAATATTTTTCCAGAAGTTTTTTCTGAAATATAACATAGATACTTCCTGATATTGAAGCCAATATAATAAGCAGAGTTCCCGGATTCAGCTTTCCGAAACCTGCCTCTGAAAAAGAAATTAGCGCAATCCCTGCCAAACTGATGATAAGTCCTGCCCAACCTCTGGAAGATAAGGGTTCATTTAGAAATATTATGCCCAAAATAGCTGTAAAGACGGGGATGGTGCTGATTAAAAAACTGGCAGTTCCTGCCATGACTGTTTTTTCACCGAGGTTCAGGCAGAAATGATAAATACTGATGCCAATAAATCCTGCAAGGAAAAATGTACCCCAGTCTTTTCTTTCAGGTAATTTGGATTTTTTCAGGGAAAGGAAGAAAAATAAAATAGCAGATGCAGATAAAAACCTCAATAGGGCCAGTTCACCGGCTGAAAAATAGCGGACTGAAGAACGGATGGCTGAAAATGCAGAAGCCCAGAGCAAAACAGAAAACAGTAGTACGACATAAACATAGGCAGGTATTTGTTTTTTTGCTTTCATCCGATTAATAACATGGAAGCAAAAGTATGTATTTATCGGGAAGTCAGTGTTTATATTTGTTTTTCATCTGATCGAGAATGATATGTATTTCATCTGAGTTAGTTGCCTCCATCAGCCTGATTTTTAATTCTTTACAGCCTTCAATTCCCTTGAAGTAAGGTTTGTAATGTTTTCGCATTTCCATGATTGCCTGTCTCTCACCTTTCCATGTTGCTGATTGTGTAAAATGTTTGCGGCACACTTCAACCCTTTCTGCCAAATCGGGTCTGCTCAAAATTTTTCCTTCTTTAAGGTATGTGCTGATTTCCCTGAAGATGAAAGGATTTCCGATAGCTGCACGTCCGATCATGACTCCATCCACATAATATTCTTTGATCATTTTTTCAGCATCAAAAGGACTTTTAATATCTCCGTTGCCAATGAGGGGTATCTTAAAACGTTGGTTTTCTTTTATTTTCAAAAACCATGACCAATCGGCATGGCCGGAATAAACCTGAACAGCCGTCCGGGCATGAAGGGCAATGGCTGCAACCCCGGAATCCTGAAGTTTTTCACAAAGATTAACAATATCAATACTTTGGCTGTCCCATCCGAGGCGGGTTTTAACGGTTACAGGTTTTGATGTTTTTTTGACAATCATTCCGGTAATCCTGACCATTTCGTCCTGCTTCAGGAGAAAAGCTGCTCCGGCACCTTTCCTGACAATTTTTTTAACCGGACAACCAAAGTTAATATCAATGATTTCGGGGTTCGCCTTTTCTATCATTTCTACAGCTTCGAGCATACTTTTTTCATCGTGTCCGAACACCTGAATAGCCACCGGCCTTTCTTCAGGGAAAATATCCAGTTTGATCAGACTTTTTGAGGCATTCCTGATCAGGCCATCTGAAGAAATGAATTCACTGTAAACCATATCGGCTCCCATCTGACGGCAGATAATCCTGAATGGCGGATCACTGACATCTTCCATGGGTGCCAGCACGACCGGTGGGTCCGGAAATTGAAGCTGCCCGATTTTTATCATGAACGAACGAAATGAAAGAATTTCGAAATTTCTGCAAAAATCAGTAAAAATGAATGATGTATTCATCGGAAAATGAACAGAAAATCGGTCTTGTCAGTTTTGCCGGGAGAATGTTGGCTGTATGATGCTTTTCTTGGGTAAGATTTAACATAATCCCCAAAAAAGAAGCATTTTTGCATTCACTTAAAAAAAGCATTTATGCCTGAAATTCTGATAATTGATGATGAAAAAATCATTCGGGAGACCCTGCGTGATATACTGGAGTATGAAGGATATAAAATAGATGAAGCTGAAGACGGTATTCAAGCCATTGAAAAATTCAAGAAAAAGAAATATGATGTGGTTCTTTGTGATATAAAGATGCCCCGTATGGATGGACTTGAAGTACTGGAAATGGCACAGGGAATCAATCCCGATATACCTGTCATCATGATTTCAGGGCATGGAACAGTTGAGATAGCGGTGGAAGCTACCCGGAAAGGCGCCTTTGCTTTTATTACCAAACCACCCGACCTGAACCAGATGCTGGTACATATCCGCAATGCCATCGACAGAACTGAATTGGTTCAGGAAACAAAGTCCCTGAAAAAGAGGATATACAAAACCCGCGACATTATCGGAGAATCACCGGCTATTCTTCATATCAAGGAAACAATCGACAAGGTTGCTCCTACTGAAGCAAGAATATTGATCACCGGAGGTAATGGTACCGGTAAAGAGCTGGTTGCACGTTGGATACATGAGAAAAGCAACCGGTCGGCAGGGCAACTGGTAGAGGTCAACTGTGCAGCCATACCTTCCGAATTGATTGAAAGTGAATTATTTGGGCATGAGAAAGGCTCTTTTACATCTGCCATCAAGCAAAGAATCGGGAAATTTGAATTGGCCAATGAAGGGACTTTGTTTCTGGATGAGATTGGAGATATGAGCCTTTCAGCACAGGCAAAGGTGTTACGGGCTTTACAGGAAAAAGTCATCACGCGTGTCGGAGGCGAAAAGCCCATTCCTGTCAATCCAAGGGTCATTGCAGCTACCAATAAAGACTTGCTGAAAGAGATTGAAAAGGGAAATTTCAGGGAAGACCTTTATCATCGCCTCAGCGTTATTGTCATCAGGGTTCCGTCACTGAATGAGAGGGAAGATGATATTGTATTGCTTGCCGAGCGGTTTTTAACCGAGATTTGTCAGGAACATGGTATTGCCGAAAAAAAGTTTTCTCCCGAAGCACTTTCTGAACTGAAAAAAATAACATGGACAGGAAATGTCAGGGAACTACACAATGCGGTTGAGCGTATGGCTATCCTGTGTGGCAGGCAGATCACGATGGATGACGTTCACTTATATGCCCAGCCCATACCCCGTGCCGATATCAGTAAAGAGCTTGATATTGTAAGCTTTAAGAGACTTAAGGATTTCCTCGAGCAGGCAGAAATGTTTTTTTTGAAAGAAAAACTTAAACTTTATAACTGGGATCTGGATAAAACCTGTAGCGAAATAGGTCTTACCCTGCCGGAGCTGAATCAACTCACTCAAAAATACAACCTTTATAAAAGTACTTAAATATGAACGCACAATCCATAGCAACAAAAACATGGACAGAGATTGAAGCTGAATCTTCGTGGTCTATTTTTAAGGTCATGGGAGAATTTGTCAAGGGATATGAAACACTGAACCGTATTGGCCCTTGCGTAACTATTTTTGGTTCTGCACGGACACAGCCTGATAACCAGTATTACCAGGCAACTGTTGAAGTGGCTGAAAAACTTACCCGCCTCGGATATGGAATTATTACCGGAGGAGGTCCCGGTATTATGGAAGCGGCCAATAAAGGCGCTAAAAATGCAGGGGGTAAATCAGTCGGATTGAATATCATCCTGCCTCATGAACAGAAGTTTAATGAGTATATTGATGCCGATAAACTGATCAATTTCGACTACTTTTTCGTCAGAAAGGTCATGTTTGTGCGATATGCCCAGGGATTTGTCGTGATGCCGGGTGGCTTTGGCACACTGGATGAGTTTTTTGAAGCTATTACCCTCATTCAGACTAAAAAAATCCAGCCTTTCCCGGTGGTTCTTTTTGGAAGCGAATACTGGAAAGGCCTGATTGACTGGTTTGAAAAAACAGTTCTTCATGAAAATAATATTTCCCCTGAAGACCTGAAATTATTCACTGTAACAGATAATACGACTGAAGCCGCTTTTTTTATTGATGAATATTACAGAAAATCAATGCTGAAACCTAATTTTTAGTTAATGAAGAAAAGACAAAGTATTGTATCCATCGTATCAAAACGTGAATTTCCGGGAAATTATATTCTTTGGGAAATACGTCCACCTGAAAAACTTGAATTTATTGTCCCCGGACAGTTTATAAGTGTTTTGGTGGAAAACAACCCCAAAGTATTTCTCAGACGTCCCTTTTCGATTCATCAGGTTGATTATCATTCAAATACAATTTGGTTTCTGATGAAAATGGTCGGAGAGGGTACCCGCTCTCTCGGATCACTCAGGGAAGGCGATCACATGGATATACTATATCCTCTGGGCAACGGATTCAGCTTAATTGAAAATGCAAACGTATTGCTTGTTGGAGGGGGATATGGAATAGCACCGCTGTATCATCTGGCAGAAGAGCTGATTCAGAAAAATACTCAGGTAACCTTTTTATTCGGAGCAAAAACAAACACTGACCTTATTTTGAAAGAGAAATTTGAAAAACATGGGAAATTAATGATAACCACTGAAGACGGAAGTGAAGGCTTTAAGGGAATGGTAATATCGCATCCTGTCTTAAGCCATCCGGAAAATAGAATTGATTTTATTTACACCTGCGGACCTGAAGCCATGATGTTTGCGGTAGCTGATATTGCGCTTAAACACAACATTGATTGCGAGTTATCGCTTGACCATGTCATGGGTTGCGGAATAGGGGTATGCCTGAGTTGTGTGGCAAAAACCGTCAGAGGGCACGAAACAAGCTGTATTCACGGACCTGTTTATAATTCAAAAGATTTGGTATGGTAGATTTAAGGGTAAATCTGAACGGACTGGAGCTGAAAAATCCGGTTATGACTGCCAGCGGAACCTGTGGTTTTGGTGAGGAACTGGTTGATTTTATGGATGTTTCTGCTCTCGGAGCCCTGGTGGTCAAAGGCACAACCCGTGAAAAAAGGGAAGGAAATCCCTATCCGCGAATTGCCGAAACGCCTTCCGGGATGCTTAATACCATTGGTTTACAAAACAAAGGTATTGATTATTTTGTCAATGAACTTTATCCTCGCATTTCGCACCTGAACGAACATATCATTGTCAATGTCTCGGGTTCAGTGGTGGAAGACTATGTTTATGTTTGTGAGCGGCTGGCCGATTTGCCCCGGTGCACGGCTGTTGAAGTCAATATTTCCTGCCCGAATATCAAGGAAGGAGGGTTGGCATTCGGAACATCCTGTCCGGCTGCTGCTCAGGTAACCAAAGAAGTCAGAAAGGTATGGAAACGACATATGATGGTGAAGTTGTCTCCTAATGTTACAAGCATTGCCGATGTTGCTATGGCAGTGGAGGCAGAAGGTGCTGATTCTGTATCGCTTGTAAATACTTTCCTCGCCATGGCTATTGATGCAGAAACCAGAAAACCGGTA
Source organism: Sphingobacteriales bacterium (assembly GCA_012517435.1). Lineage (NCBI taxonomy): Bacteria > Pseudomonadati > Bacteroidota > Sphingobacteriia > Sphingobacteriales > Sphingobacteriales bacterium. Next base: position 5,522 of record JAAYUY010000055.1, read on the forward strand.
TTATCGACCATTACGGGTGGATTGTCGGGCCCTGCCATCAAGCCGATTGCTTTACGTATGGTCTGGCAGGTTCATCAGGCGGTAAAAATTCCGGTAGTCGGCATGGGAGGTATCATGAATGCACGTGATGCTGTGGAGTTCATGCTGGCTGGTGCTTCTGCCGTTCAGGTCGGGACAGCTACTTTTATTGATCCTGCTTCCTGCATTAAAATCATCTCAGGATTGGAGGAATATTGCGAAAGACATGGATTTTCTTCCGTCTCCGCTTTAACAGGTGCGCTTGAATATTGACACCTGCTTATTAATCGACATTATCACTCAGAAAGGAATTTTCTTCCTTTAATTCCGGCCCTTTTTCGGCATCATCATCAAGTACAAAACGCGATATTTCTATCTCATCAGCGGATGGAACATCGGTCAATGTTACTTTCTTCCTTAGATAGGCAGGGATGGTTTCAATTTTTTCAAAATATGCCGGATTCTTTAAATCAGGAAGTGATTGGGTATCTGCCTGTTTGGGCTTTTTAATATATGGATCAGGGGTTTTATCAAAGTTGAGTTTCAGTTGTTCAAATTTTTTCTCCTGCTCTTCATCTTCCAGAATAATTATTTCATCTTCATCCTCATCAATTGGGGGTTCAGACTTTTCTGTTTCCTGAAGCTTAGGTTTTTCGCTGATAACCGGCTCTTCTTTTGGGGAATCTTTTGTCCTGCCTTCCAGAGATGTGGCGATAAGGGTAACGGATAATGCTTTGCCAAGTGCGGGATAGTTGCAATATCCCAGTTTCATATCTACTTCATTTCCAACCTCCTGGCGAATATAATCTGTGATTTTGGTTACTTCTTCCACCTGAATCTCTTCTTCACCATAAGAGAGGTTGAGGAGTATATGCTGAGCACCACGGATATCTTTTTCTTTCAGCAGCGGGGAGTTTAATGCAGCTTTTACAGCTTTGGTAGCCCTGTCTTCTCCTTCTGCCTTGCCATTACCCATGATGGCCGTACCACTGTTTTTCATAATGGCTTTGACATCTTCAAAATCGACATTCATTTCACCCGGAACCGTGATAATTTCAGCAATACCTTTTGCAGCAGTTGCCAATACATTGTCGGCATGAGAAAAAGCTTTTGTCAGCGGAAGTCCGTTGAACATTTCAAGCAGTTTTTCGTTCCGGATAATCAGGAGGGCATCCACATATTTCCGAAGCTCTTCAATACCTTCTTCAGCGGCTTTTATGCGTTTAGGCCCTTCAAACTGAAAGGGGAAAGTAACAATGCCAACCGTCAGTAAGCCCATTTCCTGCGATAACTGTGCAATAACCGGAGCAGCACCCGTACCGGTACCTCCGCCCATTCCAGCTGTAATAAAAAGCATTTTAGTATCCCCACCAATGGCAGCTTTAATTTTTTCAATGTCATCCAGGGCAGCACGTTTCCCGATTTCCGGGTCTCCGCCTACGCCTCTTCCGGCAGTGAGTTTACTGCCTATCTGTATTTTTCCTGCAACCGGACTTTTTTCCAACGCCTGATTATCTGTGTTACAAACAAGAAATTCAACGCCTGTTATACCTTCTTTAAACATATAACTCACTGCATTGCTCCCGCCTCCACCTACTCCGATAACCTTGATAATGGAGGTTTCATCTTTCTGGAAATCAAAATTTAGCTTTACCATAATTTTTCTTTTTCAGTTTTTAAAATCTTCCTGTCCGTCTTTCAGCCACTCCTTTATTTTTGAGGCAATGGACGAAAAACCACTTCTTCTGATAGGCTGATTACCCTTTTCAATTTCTTTAACCTCTTTTTTGGCGTTCTTCAGGGCAAAGAGCATTAAGCCTATACCAGTAGAATAAACAGGACTATTAATATCTTCTATAACCCCTTTTGCCAGATATTCGGCAGGATAACCTAATCTGACATCAATACCCGTACGGTATTCAACAAGCTGAGGCAGGTGTTTGAGCAAGGCTCCTCCTCCGGTCAGCACTATTCCGCCCTGTAATTTTTTCTCATATCCCGAACTTTTGATCTGAAAAATCACATGATCAAAGATTTCTTCCACACGTGACTGAATGATTTTAGCCAGATTTACGCTGGATATTTCCCTCGGTGGACGATCTTTCAGCATGGGAATAGAGATCCGGACATTTTGTTTGGCTTCGTTGGCAAGGGCCGAACCAAATTTGATTTTTAGCTTCTCAGCCTGAGAATAAAGTACATTACACCCGATTTTTATGTCATTGGTAATGACTTCGCCACCAAGCGGAATGACAGCAGTATGCCTCAGTATATTGTCCTGAAATATAGCAATATCAGTTGTTCCGCCTCCAATATCAATCAGTGCGACACCGGCTTCTTTTTCTTCTTCGAAAAGGACAGCCTCAGCAGAAGCCAGAGGTTCGAGAATAGTGTCTATTTCAGTCAGGTTGGCTTTGGTGATACATCTCGAAATGTTTTTGGTGGCAGTGGTCTGGGCGGTAATGATGTGAAAATTGCCTTCAAGCCTGACACCGGCCATTCCTATCGGATGTTTTATACCCCTTTCATTATCAACGATATAGTCCTGCGGAATGACATGGATTATTTCTTCTCCCGGGTCGAGGGCTACTTTATGCATATCGCTCATGAGCCTGTCAATGTCTTCCTGTGATATTTCGTCTTCGGCATTGTTTCTGGTAATCTGCCCCCTGTGATGCAGACATTTCACATGCTGACCGGCAATACCGACATAAACCGACTTGATATCCACATTGGCCATATTGGCTGCTCTTTCTATCGCAAAACGGATAGCTTCCACTGTGCGGTCAATGTTAATGACGATACCCCTGACTACGGCATCTTTTGAGGGCGCTGTTCCGTATCCAAGAATGTTGAGCTTATTCTTGTCCACCTGTTCACCGACCAATGCTGCTATTTTGGTAGTCCCGATGTCTAATCCGACTATTATTTCCCTGTTACTCATGGTTTTTAATTTACTACTATTTGTTTTTCAAATCTTAAATCAACTTTTTTATAGTTTTTCCAGCCTTCAGCCGGAATTATTTTTTCGTAAAAAATTTTCAGTTTTCTGAATTTCTTATCGAGGTTTTCAATCTTACCTAATAAAATTTCAAAATTTCCTATCCTCGGAATGATGGTTATTTCTTTGTTGAAATCTACATAAATCTGTCCGGTAAGAGAAGACAGAAATTTGTCGTTGCTGATAAAAGTGGCAAGTTCGAAAAGTTTTTTATCATAATCCGGATAGGTGGAAGTCGAATAGGTATGTCCTGTCGCAACGGGTACTTTGGGAGAAAATTTGGGAGAAATGCCCATTTTTTTCCCTTTTTCATCAATATAATAATTTTCGTTATAGACAGACATAATTCTGATGATTGGTTTTCTGAAACTTAAGTCCACAAATATATTTCCTTTCAAATCATTGTAAATATCCACATTATCAACAAGGCTGTTATTTTTTAGAAATTTTTCGAGTAAATAAAAGTTTGTTTCACTGATTGGCTGATTTTTAAATGCCCTGCCGTTTTTTTCAGTCAACATGGCAAGGATGTCATTTTTATCGAGAAAACGAAGTTCATCTTCATTTTCTATGTTGATTATCAGATTAGAGCAAAGTATTTTACTGACCGATCTGCTGGCAAAAGATGCAAAAAAGAAAAAAGCTGCTACAAACAGCATCGGAAAGAAATAATTTCGGATGAGAAATTTTATGTCAAGCCATATTTTCTTAAAATCAGCCATTTTTCTGAAGAATGTTTTTAATCGGTTCAACCAGACGGTCAATATCGCCAGCGCCAAGGGTCAGCAGAACACCTGAGCTGAAATCAGCCAGTAATTCAGGCAAATACTCTTTACTGACAAGCATTTTGTTTGGATTATCAATCATTTCGAGGAGCATATAAGAGCTGACACCTTCAATGGGGCTTTCACGGGCAGGATAGATGTCGAGCAGGATGACTTCATCGAGCCAGGCAAGACTTTGGGCAAAGCCGGTAGCCAGGTCGCGGGTGCGGCTGTACAGATGAGGCTGGAAGATGCCGGTTATTTTTTTATCAGGATATAAAGCTCTGGCTGTTTCAATGGCTGCTGTCAGTTCGGTCGGATGATGGGCATAATCATCGATAAAGACTATTTCTTTGCTTTTCAGAATAAATTCAAATCGCCTTTTTACCCCGCAAAAGCTTTCTGCAGCCTTCTTTATGGTTTTTTCTTCAATTTCCGTCAATGAAGACAGAACACCCATGGCAGCCATGAAATTGAAAATATTGTGGTAGCCGGGAACACCCATGCAGATGTTTGTTAAAACCCTTTCTTTTATCCGGCAGTCGAAAGTGAAGCATGCATCTGAAATCCTGCTTTTTTCAATACTAATATCACATTTATTGTCGTTTCCGTAGGTAATCATGGCGGATATACCTTCAGGCTTTGGCAGGTTGACCATGTTTGATTTTACAAGTGTTCCATTCTGTTTTATTTTGTGCGTAAACTGAATGAAGTTATTTAGCAACTCATTTTCATTACCATAAATATCCAGATGGTCGGGTTCGGCAGAGGTAACAACCGCTATATCAGGATTAAGCTGAAGAAAACTTCTGTCATATTCATCAGCTTCAACTATCATGATCCGGCAATCTTCCCTTTCCGGTTTCAGGTAATTGCTCTTATAATTGACAGAAATACCGCCCAGCAGGGCTGCACAGTCAATTCCGGCAGTACGCAGGCAATGGGCTATCATCCAGGAGGTGGTTGTTTTCCCGTGAGTGCCAGCCACTGCAATGGTAAATCTGTCTTTTGTGATCCAGCCCAAAACTTCTGCCCGCTTGGCTACCTTGAAATCATGGTCTTTGAAATAGTTTAGAATAATGCTGTCGGAGGGGATAGCAGGGGTATAAACAACCAGTGTGTTTTCCGGATTTTGACGAAATGCTTCCGGAATAGTGGAGATTTCATCTTCATAACTTACCGGAACATTCAGTTTTTCAAGATTCTGTGTAATGTCAGAAGGCGTTTTGTCGTATCCGGCAATTTTTTTCCCGTTGTCTAAAAAAAATAGTGCCATAGCCGACATACCGATACCGCCTATTCCTGCAAAATATATCCGTTCAAATTTTTCCAGATTCATTTCTTTTCTATAAGATTTACAATAACTTCTGCAATTTCTGCCGTTGATTCCTTTCTTGAAAACTGACTGATATTCTGACTGAGTTCATTGAGAAGCTTTTCGTTATGTATTAATTCTGTAACGACAGTTCCAAGTTTTTCGACAGCTTCCTTATCGGTAATCAGAATAGCGGCCTGTTTTTCAACCAGTGCCATGGCGTTTTTTGTCTGGTGATCTTCAGTAACATTGGGAGACGGGATAAGGATAGCTGGTTTTTCCATGACAGCCAGCTCCGAAAGCGTAATGGCACCAGCCCTGCTGACAACAAGGTCGGCTACTGAATAAGCTTCAGCCATTTGCTGGATAAAGGGAGTCAGGAAAAGCCCGGAAGGAATGGATGACTGAAATTTTTCCATCAGCTGATGATGGTATCTGCCTGCCTGCCAGATGATCTGAATTTCAGATTGTAAAAGCTTTTCATAACATCGGAGCAGAGCTTCGTTGATGGTTCTTGCTCCAAGGCTTCCGCCAAGTACCAGAAGAGTTTTTTTCCCGGACGTCAGGCTGAATAACTGATAATACTTGTCTTTGTTATGAATATCGAGCCTGATGTCGTCTCTGACAGGATTTCCGGTGATGATAATCTTGCCGGAAGGGAAATATTTTTCCATGCCGGAATAAACGGTACAGACCCTGTCAACTTTTTTTGCAAGCAGTTTGTTCGAGATACCCGGGAAAAAGTTCTGCTCCTGAATAATAGTCGGGATTTTTAAAACAGAGGCAATATAAAGGAGGGGGAAACTGGCATAACCTCCGGTACCGATGGCAATATGTGGTTTAAATTTTTTCAGGATGAAATAGGAACGCAGGAAACTGTAAATCAGCTTAAGCGGAAGAGTGATATTTTTCCATAAATCATCCCGCTGAAATCCGCTTATCCAGAGACCTTTTATTTCATAGCCTTCGAGAGGAACTTTTTCCATCTCCAGCTTTCCCAAAGCTCCGACAAACAAGAATTTTGAATTGGGATAAAGAGATCTGAGCTTGTTGGCGATAGCGATAGCAGGGAAGAGGTGTCCTCCGGTTCCTCCACCGCTGATGATAAAACGGTACATCTTACTGCTATCGGTTTTATGGTTCATGCGTTCATTTCTTTTTGTACGTTTTCAATATTTTCTTCAATATACCTGCTGACGCTCAGGATAATGCCAAGTGAAATACTGGTAAATAAAACGGAAGTACCGCCAAGGCTGATCATTGGGAGGGTCAGTCCTGTAACGGGCAACAGGGTGGTTGAAACGCCCATATTGATAAATGCCTGAAAAACAAGGCTCATACTCAGCCCGACAGCCAGCAATGCCCCAAATGCATTCGGGGATTTTATCACAATTCTGATGGAGCGAAAGAGCAGCCACAAATAAAGTAAGATGATGATGAAAGCTCCGATAAATCCCCATTCTTCCGTAATAATGGCAAAAATAAAGTCGGAATAGGGGTTTGGCAGAAAATTTTTCTGCACACTGTGACCGGGGCCTTTTCCGAAAATTTCACCGTTGGCGACCGCTATTTTTGCCTGAATTTTCTGGTAATCGTCTCCTCCCTTGCCCGTAAAACTTTCAATACGGTTTTGCCAGGTGGTGATTCGTCCGGGAGATCCAAGTTTCAGCGATAGAAAAATGGCTAACGCACCAATGATGAGTACTGAACTGATAAACAGGCTGATATGAAGAAAACTGACCCTGCCGATGATCATCATGATAATACCTGAAGCAAAAAGCAGTAAAGCAGTTGACAGGTTAGACGGAGCTATCAGTCCGCAAACCAGTAAAATAGGAAGGGCCAATGGCAGAAATCCTTTTTTAAAATCTTTAATTTCTTTTTGCCTTTTTGAAAGCATTCGGGCCAGATACATTATGAGGGCAAGTTTGGCCAGGTCTGAAGTCTGAAAAGTCAGGTTGGTGCCCGGAATGACCAGCCACCTTCTCGCATCATTGATCGAAGGGCCTATAAACAAAGTCAAAACAAGCAACGGAATGGAAATAATCAGCAATATCTGGGCAAGACGCGAGAAATAGACATAATTGATGAGATGAGTGCCGTACATAAAAAGCAGGCCGATTAGGATAAAAACCAATTGCCGGAAAAGATAATATTCTGTATTTCCGCTGTACTTGATATAAGCAATCGTACCTGACGAACTATAAACCTCCATGATGGAAATGGCTGTCATAATAAATACAATCAGCCAGATATGGACATCACCGCGTATTCTGGACAATAACCAGTTCATCTTTTATAAATTTCTGACTGCTTCTTTGAATTGATTTCCACGGTCTTCATAGTTTTTGAACAGGTCGAAACTGGCACAGGCAGGAGAAAGTAACACCACATCCCCCGGATCGGCAACTTTGTATGAAATTTCAACCGCTTCCTGCATGTTGTCGGTTTCGAATATCAAATCTACATAGGGGCTGAAAAAATCGATGATTTTGCTGTTGTCAAGCCCGAGGCAGACAATGGCTTTCACCTTTTCTTTCACTAAATCGAGCAATTCAGCGTAATTGTTGCCTTTATCAATTCCCCCGGCTATCCAGACTACCGGATGTACCATCGACTCAAGGGCATACCAGACGGAATTGACATTCGTGGCTTTCGAATCATTGATGAATTCTTTTCCGTGTACTCTGGCAACAAATTCAAGCCTGTGTTCGATATTTTTGAACCCTGCCAGAGCTTCTCTGATGTCTTCATCTTTGATATTCAGGGCTTTTGCGGCTGCTGAAGCTGCCATTGAATTATAACGGTTGTGCGTACCAACCAGTGATAAAATGTTCATATCTATACTTGTTTTAACTTGTTTACATGGTTTGACAATGATTTGATTTTCTTCTGTATATACACCTGTTTCAGGTTTGAATTTCATAGTAACCGGAAGCCTGACCGCCTGATTGTTTTTCAGCTCCCCGATGAAATCCATGCTGATTTTATCATCTGCATTGTAAATAAAAAAGTCGTTTTCAGTTTGGTTTAATCCTATTTTATATTTCGACCTTGCATATTCTGCAATATCGTAATGATAGCGGTCAAGATGGTCGGGAGTAATATTCAGCAGGACAGCAATATGACATTTGAAATCAGCAATATCGTCAAGCTGAAAACTGCTCAGCTCCAATACAATGTAATCGTATGTTTTTTCAAGCAGCAGGCGGGCAAAACTTTTTCCTATATTTCCACCCAGCCCTGCATTTAATCCTGCTGTTTGCAAAATATGATAAATCAATGAGGTAGTGGTTGTTTTTCCGTTTGAGCCGGTAATGCCGATAATTTTTGCAT
>JAAYUY010000056.1 GCA_012517435.1 Sphingobacteriales bacterium
AGAAACGTTTCAAAGAATTCAAATCCTGTTTTTCAGCTGATAAACAATGATTTTCTTAATCTATCCCTGAAAAATCTTTCTGCTGTCAGCCCTGCTTTTGGTGATGTTGACGGTGATGGAGATTCAGATTTGTTAATCGGCTTGAAAAATGGCAGGTTCATGTATTATGAAAATCAGGCAAAAACAGGTCAATCTCCTGATTTTGTTTACATTACTGAATTGCCGGATAGTATTTCTGCCGGATCTTATGCAACTCCCTGCCTGATTGATTATGATGGTGATGGGGATGATGATCTGATCGCAGGAACGGGAAAAGGAAATCTGGTATTTTTTAAAAATGAAACCAACGGGGGAAATATCCGGTTTTTAAAAGTTACAGATTCTTTAGGAGGCATCAGCTTTTCTCCCGGGAATCAGGAAAAAGTTTTTCCATGTACTGGAGATATAAATAACGACCAGAAACCAGACCTGATTTTGGGAACCACTTCGATGGGAGTGTATTGTGTTCAGGATATTGTTTCCAATCTTTTCCATACATTTGAATTGGATACCCCCGACTTCAGGGATTATCTTTCTATGGAAAAAATAAGCAGGTCGGTTGGCAGGCAATTGTTTCCGGCAGTTTTTGATGTCAATCAGGATGGGCATTCTGATCTCCTTCTCGGCAACCTCAGAGGTGGATTGCTGTTCTATTCCAGTGTGCCGGATACGGTTAATGTTTCGGTGAGAGAAATGCCGACATATTCATTTCCTGCCGCAACCCTTTTTCCCAATCCTGCCAATGAAAAAGTTTTTCTCTCCTTTGAAAAACCATTGTCTGAGGAAACAATTATTTACGTGTTTGACTTGAATGGGAAAAAGCTGTATGAAAAAAAGCTTTTAAAAGAAACAACACTGACAGAAATTGATACACAACTTTTCCCTCCCGGATGCTATTTTATTCACATTCATGGAAAGAAAATGATGACCACAAAAAAATTATTGAAATTATAAAGCGACTTTTTTAACTTTGATGGACAAAACAAAAATTATGATGATGCAAAAGCTGTTAATATTCTCAATTTTATCACTGATCAATATTCATTTTAGCCTGGTATATGCCCAGCAGTTCCCGAAATATTACCAGTCGAACCTGATCAAGGTGTTTGATGAAAATCAGATTGAGCTGAAAAATCCATTTGCGGGTGGGCTGAAATTTCCCGTCATGCAGAACTTCGACCTGAATGGTGATAAAATTCAGGATATTGTGTTGATTGACCGTACCGATAATAAGATTTTAACCTTTATCAATCAGGGGAATATGCAGTTTATCTACAGCCCTGAATATGAAAGATTTTTCCCTGATTCTCTGGCTTCATTTGTAAAATTCAGGGATTATAATGGGGATGGGAAAATGGATTTGTTTACCTATGCCATCAGTACGGGAGCGGGTATTGCTGTTTATAAAAATATCAGCAATGATGTGGAAGGAATAAAATTCAAAATGGTATCACCATGGCTGTCTTCCTTTTTTTACGGAGATTTACGCCTTGAATCAGAGTTTAACCTGCCGATGTTCTGGATAGATATTCCCGAAATCATAGATGCGGATGGGGATGGAGACCTTGATATTTTTACCTTTGATGAGCTTGGAGGGGTGTGGTTGCAGTATTACCGGAATATCTCAATGGAAGTATTTGGGAACAAAGACAGCCTCAAGTATTCATGTATCGATACTTACTGGGGAAATTTCTACGAAACCGATTCTTCGAATGATGTTGTGCTGAATTCGGTCAGGCCATGGGGTTACCGCAATTATCACGAAAACTATGACTCGCTGAAAACTGCATGGGGTGTTGGTATGGCAAAGGAAAACATGGAGCATTTCACCCCAAAGCCGGCAATGAAGAAAACGCCTGTCCGTCATGCAGGCTCCACAGTAATGGCTCAGGACATGGATGCTGACGGAGACCTTGACCTGATTATTGGCGATGTAACCTATCCTATGTTAAATTATCTTCAGAACGGCAAAAAAGATGATAATCTGCCCTACGATAAAATCAAAAAAAGTATCATGTTTTTCCCTGATTATGATACTTCTGTCAATATACGGAATATGCCCAATGTCAATTTTCTGGATATTGATAATGATGGGGTTAACGATATGGTTTTTTCCCCAACGGATATGGAAATTATCGATACCTTTCAAAGCCTCGACCAGATATGGCTCTATCTGAACAAAGGGAGCAACAACAATGTTCAGCTCAGATTTAACCGCAAGGATTTTCTTCAGGGAGAAATGATTGATCTGGGAGGGCCTTCTGCTCCGGCACTGGTTGATGTGGATGCAGATGGAGACCTCGACCTTGTTGTAGCTACCAAAGGAGATTTTAGTAAAACATTTTATCAGAGCGACAGGCTGGTTTTATTTGAAAATACAGGGAAGACAGATTCTACTGTTTTCATTCTCAGGGATTTGGATTATCTTGGCCTATCTTCACGGAAATTCAGGGATATTATCCCCTCTTTCGGAGATGTTGACGGGGATCAGGATATTGACCTTTTACTTGGTCAGGCAAATGGACGTCTGATTTATTATCAGAACTCAGCGGGACCTAATCAGCCGCTTAGTCTGAGTTTTGTATCTGATAATTTTCAGAATATTGATATTGGCAGCTATAGTGCCCCCTGCATTCATGATGTGAATCGCGATGGCCTTGCTGACCTGATTATCGGTCAGAATGCAGGTAAACTTAGCTTTTACAGAAATACCGGTACTCAAGGTAATCCTTCTTTTACGCTTGTCTCGGATACTTTTGGCGGAATCTTTATCCCCAAATCAGATCACCGTACCACACCTGCTGTTGCCGACCTTGACTCAAACGGAAAAGACGACCTGATTATCGGAATGGATATTTTGAATCCCAATTATGCTGTAGTGCGGGGACAGTTATTGTTTTACAAAGATATTTCCGCAGTTCCGGGGGCTGTTTTTGAAAAAGCAGATTCTCTGATCCGTGATTTTCAGTCGGATCAACCGCTGATGTATTCTTTCGGAAATTTATTAAGACCTGTCGTTGCCTGTCTGGATGGCGATCAGCGGGCAGATATTCTGTTGGGAAACAGCAGGGGAGGCTTGCTCTTTTTCGGAACCAATACCAATGTTAGCACAAAAATAACGGCTAACAAATCGCTGACCCTATGTAGTGGTGACAGCATTACGCTGGATGCAGGCGAAGGTTTTGATTCCTATAAATGGAGTACTGGGGCTACGACCCGGAAAATAACCGTTAAAGAGGCTAAAACCTATTCGTGTGAGGTCAGGAAGGGCAGTTTTTCAAGTACAGCTTATATTACCATCAGGCAACACCCAGGAACAATTGATGCAGATTTTTCCTATCAGGCCAATGAACGTAAAGTCAGCTTTACGGCACTTAACGACAATATTAAATACATCCACTGGGATTTTGGAGATGGTGGTTTTTCCTTTGACCTCAATCCGGTTCATCAATATGTTCAGCAGGGAACTTATCGTGTTTGCATGAGCCTGAGCGACTGGTGCGGAGCCGCTGACAAGGAATGTCAGAATATCTTTGTTTCCAGTTCTTTGTCGGAAGATCAGAGAGCCCGGATGGTAAAGGTTTTTCCCAATCCTTTTGACAATAAGATCATTATCAGTATCGAAGCTGAATTATTGAACAATCCTTTAAAAATCACAATTTTCAATTCAGTTGGTCAGGTCGTTTACCAAAAACAATCGATAGACCAGCCGCTTTTCGAAATCCAAACTTCAGAAATGCAAAACGGATTTTATTTGCTTGAAATTCAAAGTGTTGATGGGGGAGAAAAGACTTTTGTCAAATTGTTGAAAATGTAGAATTTTCCTTTGTTTAAAAATATTTCAAAGCTGCCGGAAAAACAGATGCATGCTATTTGCCCTGAAATGAAAAAAATGTTTTGATTTTCAGCAGAAAAAACATATCGGAAAGGGATAATACCTCTCTCATCACTGATGCTGAATTAATCCGTCAGTACAGGCTTTCGGCTGAAAAGGAATTCATTGGAATTTTATTTAAGCGATATTCCCATCAGGTGATGGGTATCTGCCTGAAATATCTTAAAAACAGGGAAGATAGCCGTGATGCCGTCATGCAGATTTTTGAAAAACTATTCGATGACCTGCAAAAGCATGAAATAGATCACTTTAAGTCATGGCTACTGACTGTTGCCAAAAACCATTGCCTCATGCAGCTCAGAAAGTCAAAGCACGAGATACCGGTGGAAGATATTTCCATCTACAGGCAGGAAGAGGCATTTATGGAAAACGGGGATGATGTGCATCTGAATCATGTTGACAACGAAAAACTGAGAAAATTCATCAATCATCTGAACCATGAACAAAAAACATGTATTGAGCTGTTTTATTTTGCCGGAAAATCTTATCAGGAAATTGCAGAAATGACCGGATATGAACTGAAAAAAGTGAAAAGCTATATTCAAAACGGAAAAAGAAACCTTAAAATCATGCTGACTGAAAATAATGAATAATAAAAACGACATATTGAAGTCAGGGGAGTGGATGCCATGCCCGGATGCTGAAGTATTTGAAAATTATCTGTCGGGTAAACTGAATGATACTGAATATGAAGCATTTATAAATCATATTCAATCCTGTGAACTTTGCAGGGAAGCACTGGCCGGTTATGAAGCTATGGATGAAAATATTTCTGTTTTGGAGGAAAACAATATTTTATCTGATGAAATTGATAAACGCCTGAAGGGAGGTTATTTTTCAGGTTTCAAATCAAAAAGGATTATCTATCTGATAGCCGCATCGCTTGCATTATTGTTAACCAGCCTTTTGATCTGGCAGGTAACAGACAGAAAAGAATTTGAAGTTCAGGAACTTGCAAATACAAACGATGTCCTGCCAAAATCAGTTGCGAAGCCACAGGATAGTGCTGCCAACCAGCTTGCCTTTCAGCAAACAGCAAAGGGAATACAGAATACCGAAGCAATGAAAGTGGTTGAAATTCCTGATGTTCAGGAGCAATTAGCTGCCGTGGAGGAGAATGAAAATGAGTCGGGAAACATTGCAGAGAACACTGCTGAAGATGTGAAAAATCTGGCTGCTGAACCTGTCCTTGTTCAAAAAGAAGCTAAAAGACCTGAAGAAAAAGAGGTAACCGAAAAACCGGAGAACAGGAAAGCTGAACAGGAAAGCATAAAGCTGGCATTGACTGATTCGGCTTCACAATCAGCATTTTATTATCAATCAGCTGTGTTGGAATACAACAAAGGCAATCTGGATAAAGCTTTAAAGAATGCCCGGCAAGCAGTGAAATTTGGCCCAAAGAATCAGGAATACCTGTATTACCTTGCTTTGATGAATTATCATTCCGGGAATTTCAGAGAAGCTGAACAACAATTCAATCAGGTGATTGAAAAAAATGGCAGCAACAGGGAAGATGCCGAATGGTATCTGGCACTTACCTGGCTGAAAACCGGCAAAACTGCTGAGGCAAAGGTAATCCTTGATAAATTATCGTCCAAAGAAGGGAAATACAGACAAGAGGCCGAAAATCAGTTAAAAACACTCAGATGAGCCATCATGTTTTCATCAGGGTATCATGTTTAACTTTGAATTTTAATATCCGGCTATGATGCAAGCAACCTTAAACAAAATGAAAACATCTTTTGCAAGCCTTTGGTTTTGATAAAGATATAAATCGGAAGAATTGCAGGAAAGTCTGGACGAAATAATAAAAGGATGTAAGGAAGGCAAAAGGGAATCACAGGAGGCACTGTACAATATGTTCAGCCCCCGGATGTATCCGGTTTGTCTGTTTTATACCAAAGACCAGACTGAGGCCGAAGATGTACTTCATGACGGATTTATCAGGGTTTTTCGCTATATCGGACAGTTTGAAGGCAAAGGCTCTTTTGAAGGCTGGATCAGAAGAGTCATGATTAACACCGCCCTTGAAAGGTTCAGGACGCAAAATTATCTGTATCCTGTCGAAGATGTTTACCAGTATGTGGAAGACTCAGGTTATGAAAATATCATCAGTAAAATAACATTTGATGAGTTGCTGGGTATAATCAGGGAATTGTCGCCACAGTACAGGATGGTGTTCAATATGTATGTTCTGGAAGACATGCCTCATAAGGAAATCAGTGAAAAACTGGGCATTTCGGTAGGCACATCCAAATCGAACCTGTCGAGGGCAAGAACTATTCTTCAGGAGAAAATAAGAGAAAAATATCAGTTAGATAATAAAGCTAATAAACGAGTCGTATGACCAATGAGTTTGAAAATCTTGACAAATTGTTCCGAAAGGTAACGGAAGGTGCGGAGAAGAGTCCGCCTCCCTACGTCTGGGACAAAATTAATAGCGGGTTGAACCATCTTCACAATAGACGTAAAATCAGGATGTTATGGCTTTCAGCAGCTTCTTTTGCCTTGCTGGCAGCTTTCGGTACGGGTTATTTCATTGCCCTGAACCGCGTAAAACAACCGGCAGTGGCTGTCAGACAGGAAGCAGCCACTTTGCAGCCTTCTGTTGCACCGGATAAATTTCAGGAGGAAGTACAGAAAACTACGCCATCAGCTCCCGGTATTGTTTTAAAGACCGTGAAGCCTGAAAAAAAAGCTGGTTTGTTTCAGGAAAAAAACACAACAGTAAATACAACCGGCAATCAGACTCCTGTGGTAACCAGTCAGCAATTTACTGAACAAAAAGAATATCTGCAAAATCAGCCGGTGAAAGTGTTTGAAAATCAGAACATTATTGCGGAAAATCTATCTCTTGTACACGATAGTATAAATGAAAAAACAGAGATTAAAAATGCAGATAAACTATTTGAACCTGAAAAGAAAAACAGGAGCGGAAAGATCAGGATAACCGCTTACGGGACACCAGTGTTGGCTTACAGAAATATATCCAACTCAGGTTCAAATCTTTACACTTTATACAATACGGTGGACTACAGCCTGGCTGAGAATTCAGCAAAAGATGACCGGTCCTATTACAATACGATCGAATCCCCACTGATAACTTTTTCAGGAGGAATGAATGTCGAATTCAGGCTCAGCAACCGAATCAGTCTTACATCAGGCCTGCATTACGGACAATACGGTCAGAAAAACCAGGAAATCTTCATCTATGACGATGAAATGAATGCTGTCAATTCCATTATAAATTCCTCTGCAGGTGATATTCAGTTGAATACAACTGCCGCCTCCTTGCAAAATGATCTCCTGGAGCCATCTTATCTGGTTGAAAAAGATCATTATGGAACTTCTATTTACATGAGTCCATCCCAACTCAGCACCCGTTTCTCTTTTCTCGAAATTCCCGTTTCTGTCAGGTATTTTCTGTCAGGAAAGTCAGATATGTTTTATGGAAATATCGGTATTGCTCCGGCTGTTCTGACATCCAATGTTGCCATATTGGAAGGGACTCACGATAAAAGTATCGGCTCGACACAACAGATTAAGCCCCTGAATTTTACCGGCTTTGCTGGTTTTGGATTCAATTATTCTGTTTTAGAAGAAAAATTAAAGTTTAACATTGAGCCTCAGTTCAGGTATATGCTCAGTCCGGTTAGTTCAGTGGGGTATATCCGCCATCATCCCTACACTTTTGGGTTGCAAACAGGATTAACGTATTCCTTTTAACTTAAAAAAGAGCGATAATTTTCGGTAAAAAGACCAGAATTCCAATGGTGGCAGCAGTAAATGCCGACAATAAAACAGCACCTGCTCCGAGGTCTTTTGCCTTACCTGCACTGTAATGATAGCCAGGATTAATGAAATCAATAAACTGCTCGATGGCTGTATTAATGGCTTCTGTAACAAACACAAATCCGATAGCAAAGGTTATCAGGCACCATTCTGTAATATTAAGGTGGAAAATAAATCCGGCAATAATGACCAGAATGGCCGCAACCAGGTGGATGAGCATATTTTCCTGTGTGCGTATCAGAAACATAATTCCTTTAAAAGCATAGCCAAAGCTATTAATCCGGTTTTTAAAGGTAAGAGGCTGTTTATACGGCATTTTTCCTTGTTTAAAGGTTTTTTTCAGTCGGCTAAGTTAATTCTTTCAGCCTAATCAGAAGTGGATTTTTCGGTTGATATTTGTAATGGAGAAGAAATAAGTGCCTAATTTTGCACCTAAAAATTTGATTATTATGCACTTGAGTTTGAAGGAAATTTTTTCTGTTACACTGGTTCTCTTTGCAGTGATCGATATTCTGGGGTCTGTCCCTGTTATCATTGAAATTGAAGAAAAGACCGGTTCGAGAATCAAACCCGGAGTTGCCACTCTGGCAGCAGGTATCCTGATGATTCTCTTTCTGTTTCTTGGTGAGTCCATCCTCAATCTGATGGGGGTCGATTTATCTTCCTTTGCCATTGCGGGTGCGATTGTGATTTTCTTTCTGGCGCTTGAAATGATTTTAGGCATTCATATTTTCAGGGAGAGACCCAATGAAACAAGCTCTACTACCATAGTTCCCATTGCTTTTCCTCTGATTGCCGGTGCCGGTACTTTGACCACCATTCTTTCCATCCGGTCAGAATATCTGATTGAAAATGTGATTATTGGAATTATTATCAATCTGGCATTTGTTTATCTGACCCTGAAAATAATTCCCTGGATTCAACGAAAATTGGGAAAGGGTGGAACCAGTATTCTCAGGCGTATTTTTGGTATTGTACTGCTATCTATTGCTATTAAACTTTTCAGGACGAATATAGGCTTCTGAAAAAAATGGACGGAAATCATACGGTCATGATTTCCTTTTCCTTTTTAGCAGTTATTTCATCAATGTTTTTAATATAGTTGTTTGTCATGTCCTGAATTTTTGTTTCAGCCTTCTTGACCTCATCTTCAGGAACACCATCTTTCTGAAGGCTTTTAACTTCTTCCATGGATTTTTTTCGTATATTCCGGATGGCAATTTTATTATTCTCTGTTTCCTGATGAATAAATTTTACCAGTTGACGTCTTCTTTCTTCGGTGAGCGGTGGAACAGGAATGCGAATGATTTCCCCGTCATTCTGGGGGTTAAAGCCAAGGTTTGCAGCCATGATGGCTTTTTCAATGGCCGGAATCGTACTCTTATCCCATGGCTGGATGAGGATGGTTTTAGCATCGGGTGTCCCGATATTTGCCATCTGATGTACAGGTGTTTTTGCTCCGTAATAATCTACATAAACCTCGCTGATCATCTGAGGACTGGCTTTTCCTGCTCTTATCTTTGTCATGGTATCGATAAAATGGGCAATGGTTTTTTTCATATTTTCCTCGGTCTCTTCCAATACCATTAATAGCAGCTCATTTGTCATATTTTTCAATTTTTTTGGTTCACAAAGTTAAGGTTTATGTTAATTTTTAATGTTATCCGTGCAATTCTTTTTGATTTTTTCATACAGTTCAATCATTCGGGGATTCACCCGATTGTACATTTTTTCCGTTGTCAGGATGTTGTTGATCTGAGTCCGGCAAAAACTGTCGTGAATATTTATGGCCTCATTGAATGAGTTGTAGGCTTCTTCGAATTCTTTCCGGCTGATACTTTTTTTCAGCAGGTTCTGTCGCAATTCAGTAAGTCCGGATTGAAATACCTGATTGTCGTATTTCATTGACTTGTAAGCGGTTAAGAATTCTGTATAGTTTTGGTAAAAACCTTTATAAGTAACCAAATCATACTTTAGTTCGTCATTCATATGGTTGCTGTCGAGGCGGCCAATACAATCAAGCCGTAGTTTTATGCTGTCAGACCGAAGTTTCAGATATTCGTCATCAATAACCATGAGTTCTGATAATTTATTGATTTTCAAAATCAAACTGTCAGTTTTCCTGATTTCATCGACAAAAACATATCTTTTACAGGAAATTAATGAAAGTATCAGAAAAAAAACAGCCGTTGGCAAAAGATTTCGGTGTATGTATTGTCGAATCATGGTCTTTCCGACTTTAGGCAGGATTGTTGATATTTCTAAGCAC
Organism: Sphingobacteriales bacterium; assembly: GCA_012517435.1. Taxonomy (NCBI): domain Bacteria; kingdom Pseudomonadati; phylum Bacteroidota; class Sphingobacteriia; order Sphingobacteriales; species Sphingobacteriales bacterium. Next base: position 9,996 of record JAAYUY010000056.1, read on the forward strand.
TTTATTCTTAATTTTGACCGATTTTCAGATGTTGCAAAATACAGCTAAATATTTCGTTTGGAGAAAAAATGTTTTGATCCTGTTAACTATACTTGCTTTTCAATCATCACTTTTCGGTCAGGAAAAACAGCATCATCTGATTCAGTTTTCAGGATTAATTGTGAGTTCCGATACTTCTTTTCCGGTTCCTAATGCCCATATCAGGATTAAAAATACGCGATGGGGAACCATTTCAAATGCAGAAGGTTTTTTCAGCATTGTGGTGAGAGAAAATGATACCTTATCGGTTAGCTGTGTAGGGTTTCGTAATAAGCTGATTGTCATACCACCCGGGATTAACCAGCCCAGCCTGACCATGGTGATTCCGATGTATGCCGATACCATTACTTTTGCTGAAACCGTGGTTTATCCGTGGCCATCCAAAGACAAATTTCGCCAGGCTTTTCTTGAAATCCAGCCTGAGGCTACCCTTGAAGATCTGGCAAAAAAGAACCTGAATCCGGCCACTCTAATGGCGCTTTCTGCAGGGCTGCCAAAAGACGGACCTGAACAACAGCATATTGCTTTGAACAATATGGCAAAGTCGGCAGGTTATCTGGGCGGACAAACCAATTATGCTATTTTCCCCGGCTCCAATATCCCTGTTCCCCTCTCATTGCTGAATCCTTTTGCATGGGCTGAATTAATCAAAGCCATCAGGGAAGGAAAATTCAAAAGCAAAGATTAGAAGTCCGTTTGAGCTGAATAGTTTCTGATGAATCGGCCAGATAGCCAACAAAATAAAACCCGATTCTTATTCCGGCCTCGCTATTTTTCCCATGAACAGAATACAACCGGTGTTCAGCTCGGTGATAAAAAACAGGAAAGGTTTATCGGCACTGAACCAAATTTCCTGAGGAACGGAAGTCAAGCTGATACCGACTGAGGTAGCGGCTGCTGCTTCTGTCCCTTCTTCGTTGACTTCAATGAATGATTTATGTTTGACTTCAGAAATATACAGTTGGCCATTGGGATTAATACCGGTAAAATCAGCCTGATCTGAAAAAGCTTCCTGCATTCCCATCGCGGATAAAATATCATTCAGGGTAATTTCATATTCGAACCTGAACTTTGGGAGCTTCAGATTTATGTCTTTGGTCTCTGAAAATTCTTTTTTCCAGCTTTTCCATGTGTCGCTGTTCATCCCGTTGATCAGGTCAGTCACTGAATAATTTCCTTTGGGAACCATTACCACCATGCTGTAATTTCCTCTGCCATAGGGAAGTTCAATGGCATCGACATTATCATTGGTGTAGTAATTGGCTGTGATTTTTTGTTTCATGAACGGAACGCTAAGTTGATTCCCGTCAGACAGGTAGAAGTCTTCATCGGCAGTTTTATTTTTGTCAAATTTCATTTTCCAGTCGCCCTTGAAATAAATTGCATTAATCAGGAACATAACATCCTCAGGATCAATTTGATTAACGATCTTTTCAATCTTTTTCCCCGTTTGGTCATAAACCCAGTTGTTGATGGTTTTCAGGGCATCCTGACCGGAAAAATCAAGGGGAGAAACCTGAGCCTGATAGTATTTCTGATTGGTGGTCAGGAAGTCGGGCAAAACATAAAAATCTTTTCTGTACCAGATGGAATTTGCGATAGCCAGCCTGACTTTCGGATCAAGTGAAATAAGCTTGTCGAGTAAAAACTGATTGATTTCATTGATTTCCTGAGTGGTCAATGTGGGAAGTTGTAAGGCGGTTTTCATTCCTTCAAGAGTGGTTCCGGCTGCTCCGTTGAGGGTCATACTTAAGGCCATGGAAATGCTCAAAGGACTGATAAACAGGTTTTTATCTTCGCTGGTGGCAGAATTGATCTGTTTGAACAATTCAAAACCAAATGAATTATCGGCTTCGATCAGGCTTTTTTGTTTCATGCTGACATTAAACTGAACAGCATCCTTGCTGCAATTGGTCAGCATAAACGGGAGCAATAAAATTAAACTTAACTTTTTCATCTTCATTGATTTATATGATCAGATTTTAAAATATCCATGGATAGGAAGTTCTTTTCTTACAAATTTCAGCCTTTTCCGATTTTTTTAAATCGAGGGTGGCTTCAAGTTTTTCATCCACATCGTTCAGATATGCTTCAGTGATGCGAATGATATAATTACCTGCTTCAATGTCTGTCAGTTCATAGTCAAGGTCATACAGACAATTGCATTTGCATGGATCGGTCAGCTTTTCTTTTTCCACAATGGTGATGATGTTGCTGTCTATGCTGATTTCTCCGAATACTTTGTCAGGGCAACAATTGAAGGCAGCATTCAGGTGCTTGATTTTTAAGGTTTTACTTTCGGGTAAGTAGGTGAATTCGACACAATCCTGATCCTGTGCTATCGAATCGGCTCCGGCTGATTCTGTAAACTGTTTACAGGAAGAGGAAGTGATTTTGATGAGTTTTTTGCCTGTAAGTGCCTGATTATCACACCCTGAAAATAATATGGCGGACAGTAAAAATACTGAAAACAAGTACAATTTCTTGCGCATGGTCAAAACTTTTAGCAAAAGATGGGATAAATTCTTAAAAGGTTGCATGATCGTCATTTGATAAGTAAGGTAAGTCCATTATGTTCCCATATCGTTGTCATATTTCCGCAACAGGCTGAAAAAAAAGGCAGCAGAAAGGATTATCAGAAATAGGGTAATAATAAGGTTGTTATCAAGTCTGCCGGAGAAAAAAAGTAAAATCCAGAAAAAATTTCCCGTAAAAAAGGAAAGGGAGGCAACAGCAAGTTTTTTTACCTGAATTCTGTTGCGGTAAGCTGACAAGAGTGAAAAGGGGAATACAAAGCAAAGGAAAATCGGGAGAATAATTGTTAATATTCTGATAATCAAGTCGCTCTTTATTAATGAAATAGCCATGCTCCCCTCATATCCGGAAATCAGCAGATGGCAGAAAAAGAGATACATCCATAGGCAACAAAAGAGCAGAAAATATCTGGAAAGGTCATTAATCAAATCACTTCCTCTTAATTTGTTTCTGTTAAAGAAAATCAGGCTTACGACCGACAGGGCAAAAGCTGTTATGATGGTCTGAATGGCAACAATGCCCGCATGTGGGTTTTGCAGGGGAAATATCATCCAGTCCCATGAAAAGAAGAATATGCCGGATATTACAAAAATCAGATAGAATGGGGACACTTTTCTCAGATTTGATTCGTAAGAATGTGTCATGTAACAGGGAAAAACCTTATTGTAAATGTACAAATTTGAAAAAAGGAAGATAGCTGTACGGAAAAAGATAAAGAGTGGATAAAACCATATTCTCCCTGCCAGATATGTTAATTCGGCTGCCAGCAAGAAAAAATTATATAAAGAAAAGATAATCAGCCAGATAACAAGAAGAACTTTGTAATATTTCCGGATGTCGGGAAAAAAAGGATACAGATTTTTCGACCACTTGGCCTGAATGGTTTCCTGAAAAAGGATGAAAACAAGGGGAGAGACAGACATAAGTGTCAGTAATATGAGAAGACTGAGGAGGATGAAATAAATATCACTCAGCAGTTTCATGGTATCAAGGAAGAAAAAACCAATGACGATTGGGAGCAGTGAAATCACCGCTAAAAGAAAATTATTACGTGTATGAATCCGTGTGACAAACCTTATTTTCATGGCTTCAGGCTATCAGTAGGTGTGATGAAAGTTTTGATATAGGCCACAATCAGCCAAATCTGCGTGGGTGTAAGGTCTTTTTTATTTTCAGGCATTTGGTTTTTACCATAATAGATTGAATGAAACATTTGCCCTTCCGTGATGGTCGGGAGCCGTTTCTGAAAGGGTGGAGGTGGCGGATATTTTTCTTTTGCGATCATAGGAGCATCGGCTGAGCCGTTTTTTCCATGGCAATGGGTGCAGTATTGTTCATAAAGTTTTTTGCCTTTTTCCCTGTTTTCGGTGGTGGGTTCAAGCGGATTTACCCGCTGAGCAGCCAATAGGTAGCCTTCTTTTGTACCGGGCAGGTCATAATCAGGCAGTTCATGACGTGCAACTACATTTTCAGGAAGTTTTTGTTCCGGAAGCCTGTCGCTGCGATCGATGTAAATGCAGGCATTCATCAGCATCATTAACAGAAATAAGTAATATGCAGTTATTCGTTTCATATCTTGTTCAGGTTCAGCGGAACAGGTAAATGTTTTATCGGTCTGACCATGGTAAGCGTTCTGACAGACAATGAATTATCTGTTTTCAACAGGCCATTGAGCTTTTCAAAATCCCTGGCTTCAAGAATCAGATGGAAATGATTGTCTGTCAGGTAGTTTTCAGGTATGGTCCCCGGCACAAGCCACGAGCGTGTCCAGAACCATATCAGCAGCACGATGGCTGATATCAGGAGTGAGATGACGAAAGAAACAGGAACAAAGGTCAGCAGGCGGATAGTAATAAGTCCGGCCAGATCGAGGGATGATTGATAGAAAACATAAAATTGAAGGGCAATCAGCAGTATGAATGATGCCAGTCCTGTGTAAAAGACTACTTTTCCGGCTCTTCCGCCACTGCTTTGTGGATTGGCCGGAGTAAGATCAAGCGGGCTGAAGGTTTCTACAGGTCTGATGTCATTTTCCTCAAGCAGCTTTCTCAGCGACAGAAAAACATTCTCATTTTCAGTACTCAGAACGACAGCTTCAATATGTTTGGAAAACTCAGGCATTCGTTTCGGGACTATATGTTGTTTTTAATGGTAGATATCTGATAACCAGTAGTGTAAACATGCAAAAAAATCCTGCTGAAAACAAAATTAATGAAATTGCCGGCAGGGTAGTCCGATACGGGATTTTTGCCAAAGTCAGTGTGGAGACGGATGAATTGGCTATTACAATGACAAAACGCTCAAGCCAAAGCCCCGATAAAATGAGAAAACTGATAAGCTGAAGTTTTTTGCCATTGGTTCTGAATTTTTTTAACCAAAGCATTTGAGGAAGTAAAAGCGTAAGTATGATTGTCAGCAGATAGGAAGAAATTAGAATCAGGTTTGTTTGCCCGGAAAGCAGCCAGAAAGCGGTGGGCTTTGTGCTGAGGATAACCGAAAGCCATTCATTTAAAAATAAAACGGTTAATGCGATAGCACACCCTAAAATGATTTTGGCCATGAAATCCAGATGTTTTTCAGTTATAAAATGTTGATTTTCATATTTTTGATTGATAAACGGAACCCAACAGGCAATCATGGCAAATCCCGACATGATGGCACCCGTAACAAAGTAAACCGGAAATACGGTATGGTGCCATCCGGGTTTTAGGGTCACTGCAAAATCAAGACTGACAATACTGTGAACCGAAATAACCAACGGAGCAGCAATCAATGCAAGTATCCATTGAAACCTCCGAAAGTTATTCCACTGAAGGGAAGAACCTGTCCAACCCCAGCTCAGGTAATTCCATAGAGATTTTTGTAAACCGGACGAGGACTGATTCCTTTTACGGGCAAAGTCGGGCAATAAACCTGAATAGAGGAAAAGCAGGGAAATAATGAGATAGGAGGCTATGGCGTAAAAATCCCATACCAGTGGTGAAGAAAAATTCAGCAACAGATGATATGTACGTTCGGTAATGGGAAGAAGTTTGTAAAAATAAATCGGTTTGCCAAGGTGAAAAATGGGCATGAGAGCAGCTATAATCACAGCAATAATGGTCATAGCTTCGGCAAAGCGGTGAATTTCTTCCCGCCAGTTTTGGCGTAACAGCAGTAAAATGGCAGAAATAAAAGTTCCGGCATGAGCAACTCCTATCCAGAAGATGAAATTGATGATCAGGGTTCCCCAAAAAATACCCTGATTTAAGGGAAGGACACCAAGCCCGTAGCGGAAAATTTTTACAATGGTAATCAGGCCGGGAATCATTAGCAGAATTGATAAAATGAAGAATATCAGCCACTTGCTTTTAAAAGAGAGGGAGGGCAATATGTTGGTGTGGTTTTTATCCTTCATTATTCCTGCTTTTAATGAACTGGCTGTTTCTGACCCTGGCCAGATAAATGACCTTGGGTTTGGTACCTTTGTCTTCGAGGAGATAAAATGCCCTTTTGCTGAGAGAAGATCGATAAACAAAAGAAGCCGGATCGGCAAGATTGCCGAAAGTAATAGCCCCCGAAGTGCAGGCTCGTTCACAGGCGGTTTTGATAGTGCCATCAGTGATCAGCTCATTGTTGATCTTGGCTTTACGTTTTGCTTCCTGAATTCTCTGTATGCAGAATGTACATTTTTCACTTACCCCTTTTTCCCTGACACTTACTTCCGGATTAAGCAACATCCTGTATTTATTATTGTTTTGATATGCTTTTGATGCATAATTCAGATAATTAAAGGTACGGGCAAGATAAGGGCAGTTGTTGTTGCAGAAACGGGCACCGATACAGCGTTCATAGTTTTGTTGGTTCAGCCCTTCCTGACTGTGGCTGCTGGCTCCTACCGGGCATACCCGTTCGCAGGGTGCCGTTTCGCATTGCTGGCACATGACCGGTAAGAAGCTGATAGTCTTTTCTTTACCTTCTTTTCTGATTATTTTTTCAATGCGGATCCAGTTCAGACTTCGGTTTTTTGAAATTTCCTCATGCCCGACAAATGGGATGTTGTTTTCGGTCATGCAACCGGCTACACAGTTGGCACAGCCCGTACATTTATTCAGATCGATGACAAGTGCCCACTGAGGGGTATATTTTTGCTTCCGGGTAAAATCCCTCTTCAGACTTTCTTCATCTCTGGTCAGAGCAGTGTATTCTTCCCATGTATATTCCGGTACAGGCTTGCTTTTTGTCATCAGGATAGTCTGATTCTTAAACAACTTTTGCCATTCACCTGTTTTACGGATGCTAAAATCTGTGATTTCATTGCTGATCTGGTAGTCTTCGAATTTCAATAGTTTAAAAACCTGACAACCATATTCTTCTGTAAATTCTGCTTCCATTTGCCATACATGATCCGGTATTTCAGGAATAATGGAAACTGTGGCAGTGATGATATTTTTCCCGTTGATAATATCTACCACATCACCATCTGTCAGGTTTTTAGTTTTTGCTATTTGTTCCGATATGCTGACTACAGCCTGATTGAGCACACCTGTCATGGGGTTCGCAAAATCACTCAGTAATGGATTATATGCTGTGCTGTCTTTCACATGATTTAAAAAAATCTGAATCGTTCCGGATGAATTTTCTTTCTTTTCAATCATTTTAAAATCAGGCAAAAGCCTGTCAAACTGATGTTCTTTCAGTATATTCCGGGGAATTCTGAGATAGCCGTCATGCAAGACTTTTTCCCAGGTTAACCGGTTGTTTTCCTGAGAGGAAAGGAAGTTTTTATTAAGATAAAAGTCATGGAGATAGTCATAATATTCACCTTGATAATCAAGAAGATAGAGTAAGATTTCCTGCAATTGAATTTGGCGGGGATAAGGCTCGGCCACCGGTTGGCTGAAGCTGATGAAACCCTGAGGATGCCAAAAATCCTCCCACCGTTCAGGGAATAACTTGCCGGCAAAGCTTATTTCAAATGATTTTTTGCGGGGGTGGGGAAATATTCCAAGCCGGATGAGTTTTGAATCTTGTTTTAAAAATTCAAATACAGAATCGTGACATTCTGCTGCAAAAATCAGGGGTTTATCAACGAAAGAAATTTCTTTCAGAAAGGAGGGAAAACTTAGATCACCTTGTAAAGTAATTTCGTCAGCGGCAATAAAGCTGATGGTGCGGTTGAAATTTCCGAGCAATTGATTAATATATGCAACAAGTTGTTGATTTTCATAATTTTGTGACCCCGATACAATAATGGATCTGCCTTTGTATTCAAGTAATTTTTTTGCCAGTAAAGGGATCAAACTATCATAAGTTTCTTCATTCTGAAATTGATTGGAATGACCGGAAAGAAGTTTGCTTAAGCTTGAGCTGAGGTTTTTAAGAAATTTCAGTTGTTCATCAGGAGACAGCAGCAGATGCTGATCGGCAACTGCACCTGTAGGTGTCGGTCTGCTTTCTATCTGAAGATGATACGACATTTCTTCAATGGTTGAAACCTGCCGGGTTCTGAAATAGGCATCAACATATTCCGGATGGCTTAGAAAGTCATCCTCCACACTGATGATTATTTTTGTTTTTTCGAAATGATAAACCGGAAGTGCATTGGGAGTAACATATTCTTTAAAAAGATTTCTAACGGCCTGATTTACAGAAAGATCATATACAACATGGCGGATACAGGGATACTTATTTTTGATACCATTAATTAATGAATTAAGCGATGGACTGTAAACGGCAGAAGTGATGAGGTAAAACGGTTTGTTCTCCTGTTGCTGTTGGCTGATTAAGGATTTTAAATGCTCTCTGGCATCAGCAATTTCGGCTTGTTTCCCATTTATGAGTGTTTTTTCTGCTCTTTTATCGCTATACAACTCAAACAAGGCTGAAATTCCTTTCTTACAAATGATTCCGTTTGGAAATTCATCCATAGGATTGCTTTCTATCAGTACTGGCCTGTTTTCATAGGTTTTAACCAGTATTGGGCAATGTGCATGACATTGGTTGCAACTGCTGGCTATCCATTTGATATTGCCAGGCAATTCGCGGTAGCTGTTTGCCGGATAAGGCAGGATATTTCTGATCACTGTATTTTTACAGGAACTTAGCAGACCTGTTGCGGCCAAACCTGCTGAGCATAATTTAATGAATTCCCGCCTGTCTGATTTCAGAAAATCCCTCTTTTTATCAATATTTGACTCTTTCTTATCTTTCATTTTAATAATGACACAAGATGCAATCCGTTCTGACCTGTTGACCTGCTTTTATTCCCGGAATGTTGTTTTCTGCAGAATAATTGTTTTTTTTGTGGCAGTTGATACACCATTTCATGGTAAAGTCTCCTTTCTGAATGCGCACATCTGCCGGATCAGTATGGCAGTCAATGCATTCGAATCCACCACTTATTGTATGTAGTGCATGGTCGAAATGAACATGACGGGACAGCCGGTATCCTGTTTCCCACTCAATATCCATGTTTTTTTCCACCAGTTTTAAAAGTTTTGAAATTTCTTTCTCACCTGTCTTTTCTCCTTTTCTGATGTAGTTATGACATTTCATGCAATGTGTGGCGGTCGGAAGGTTGGCTGTTTTCATGCTTAATGAGGAGACATGGCAGTAAACACAGTTTATCTGATAATCCTCGTAATGTTGCTGATGGCTGAAGTCTATCGTTGTTCGGGTTGCAGAGAATTGCTTTAGAATATAAAGTTTCCGGTAGTAATTATTTGCGGAAACCAACATAATGGTTACCAATAAAACAAGTAGTGTAACATAAAAACTTAAAGGAATCATATTTAAGAACCTGACAAAAGCAGGAAGCAAAGGTATATCTTTGCCTGCTCTTGATCTGCAAAGGATTAGAACAAGAAAGAGTAAAAAAAACATTAAAAACAATGAAGCAGATAGCAGGAGTAAAAGCGGTATTTTTACGCCACGCTGTTGAGTGGATGGCGATTTGCGTGTCAAGGCCTTTTCAGCAACCGGAATATAGTTTTCTATATAATTGATAATCAATACAATCTCGCTGTCTGATAAGCTTGTTGCCGGCATATTGACTTCTTTAAACTCCCTGAATATCCTGACAGCCTGCGGATCATTGGCCTCAATCATTTCAGCAGAATTCCGGATAAATCTGATCAGCCAATCTTTTGTCCTTCTCTCAGAAATGCCTTTCAGGTCGGGGCCGGTTAATACACGTCCGATTTCGTGACAGCTTGCGCAATTCTCACGAAAGAGAATTTTTCCTGCTGAATCAGATAAATTTTCAGCAGCTAAGCCATCTAACTGACACAGGTTGAACAAAATAATCCCGAAAAAGCATAAAATATGGCGTCTTTTCAAAGCTGAAAATTTACATGCGAAAATAGAGAAGTTAAAAATTCTGAAAATTTTTATTGTTAAAAATGAGTTCAAATTCAGACTCCTTCTTAGTTGTTTGATAATGAAAGATTTATAAATTATCTATTTAAATGACTGAGTAAATTTTTGACCATTGACAAAAATCTTTATCACCACGGGAAAAAAATCAAAAATTTTTTTACGCTTTTGGAAAATTATATTAGATTTGCAAAGTGAATAAACCTGTAAAAGGTCAAAGTGTTTTTAAATTTGATGGTAAAATTGTAAACCCTTAATTGATAATTATATGAGAAAAGTCGTTACACTGTTTATTTTTGCATTGCTCAGCTGGGTGAGTTTCAATGCAGTTTCACAGACTTATTGTTCATCCACATGGCAATATGCTCAGTATGGGTACTGGTACATTGAATCAGTGAAACTGGGAACGATGTATAACTACAACAACAC